>NZ_KV810762.1:103182-107713 GCF_001812895.1 Rothia sp. HMSC069C04 | reverse complement strand
GTGCGTGCCATGTGTGCCTTTCTTCCCTGGCGGGGTTCTCCCCCGGGGTCGTTTGCCTAGATATACGCCAGAAATAAACGCGGTGCTTGATGTGCCGCGCGCTGCTTCGCGTGACCAACCTGGCTTTATCAGCTTGGCTTGCCCAGCCTGACTTGACCAACCTGGGCTTACCGCTCTGGCTTTGGCGTTCTCTGCACGGCACCGAATTTATCTGCCGATTGACCTGCCGCGCCCGTTCATAGTTCCGCGTTTAAACCGCCGTATGACCGCCCGGCGCACACCATAGGCGCGTAGGTAGTAGAATAATGGCATGAGCATTGATCCTCGCACCGAACTCACCCGCCTCCTTGACGCGCTGGAGGCGCACCTGACCGCCGTCGTAAACCGAACCGGCGAACACGACCCCGCCGTCGATGAGGCGTACGTAGAAATCGCCAACGCCTTCGAAGCCTACGAAGATGCCCTCTTCGAGGCTCACAACGAGGTCACCCCCTTGAGCGTCTACGGTGATGAAGACGAGGACGACCTTGAAGAAATCCTCGACGATGAAGACGACATCGACGACGATATCGAGTACGAGGACTAAATAGCGCCTCGCCCATACGTTACGGACCGACCCCTGACCGGTACCCCCTACGCGGGGTAACGAGGCAGGGGTCGAACCGTACCCGCAACACCGTAGCCGCACCCCCGCGCAGCTCTTGCCCTCAACGCTTACCAAGCGTCTACTGAGGGCAACGCCTATAGAGCGCCCGCCGAAAATCTGCCCACCCGATACCCACCGAGCATGTACCGAGAACGGAGACACCCGTGAGCGAACCCCGCACCTGGCGCGACGCCGCCCTCATCCTCCGCACCCAAAAACTCGGCGAAACCGACCGCATCATCATCATGCTCACCCGCGATAACGGAATCACCCACGCCGTCGCTAAAGCCGTACGCAAACCTACCTCCAAGTTCGGTGGGCGACTCGAACCGTTCATGCACACCGACCTGTCCTTCAGCCGCGGCAGAGCCAACCTGCACACCATCACCCAGGCGGTGACCCTGCACGCCTACACCGCACCGATCATGGCGAACTACGATGCGTACACGTGCGCCTCCACCATCGCCGAACTGGCGGAAGCACTCACCAAAGACACCGACAGCACCTCCGATATTTACACCCTGACCCACGGGGCGCTTGCCGCGCTCGCGCACGGGCAGCATGTGCCGCAGAGGATTCTGACCCGCTACCTGGCGCGCAGCATGAACGCCGCTGGCTGGCCGCTCATTGGTGAGAACTGCACCCGATGCGGCAACCCGCTCGTGAACGCAGATTACCCGGGCGATAACAGAGCAGACAGCAGCACCCCCGGCGCTACAGGCGGAAGCGGCAGGTACATTGCCTTCCACACCGCCCACACCTATGGGCACCACACGGTCCTCTGCCCCCAATGCGCACCCGCCACCGACACACCCCTAACCGGCCTGCGCGCCGAAGAGCTCGGCTATGCGCTCGCCACCGCATCGGCGGATCCGCGCGCCTGGGCGACGATTGACGCAGCACCCGTGCCGGTTGCCTCCAAAATTCTGGGACTCTACCTGAAAACCACCCAGAACCTGCTCGAACACCCCCTCAAAACGGCGAGCGCCCTCGAGAACGAAAGTCCTTCGCTGTAAAGAACCGCCCGCACAGTGTAGATGCACGCCGGTGCTTCAATCACGCGTCAACCAGGACGCAAAATAACCTCCGAAGCACCCGCCCATGCGCACTGTGTCACGGTAAAATAGCTACAGCACGCCAGGTTTATTTCTGGCGCATATCTAGGCAAACGACCCCGGGGGAGAACCCGCCAGGGAAGAAAGGCACACATGGCACGCACCCAGCCCGTACCCCCGCCCGCACACCCCACCGGGGCAACCCCGCCGCCGATTCCGAAGAAGTTCATTCCGCAGCACGTCGCCGTCGTCATGGACGGTAACGGACGCTGGGCGAACGAACGCGGCCTGCCCCGCACCGAGGGCCACCGCGCCGGCGAGGCGGCACTGCTGGACGTTGTTGCGGGCGCTATCGAAATGGGCATCCCGTACGTGACCGCCTACGCTTTCTCCACCGAAAACTGGAAGCGCTCACCCAGCGAAGTCGCGTTCATCATGCGTTTCTCCACCGAGGTGCTGCAACGTCAGCTGGCAACCCTCAAAACCTGGGGTGTGCGCATCCGCTGGGCTGGCCGCCGACCCAAGCTGTGGAAGAACGTCATCGAAGAGCTCGAACACTGCGAACGCGAAACCATCGACAACACCGTCTGCACCCTCACCATGTGCGTGAACTACGGCGGCCGCGCAGAAATCGCTGACGCGGCGGCAGCTATCGCAGCGGACGCTGTGGCGGGCAAGATCAAGCCCGGCAACATTACCGAAAAGACCATCCAGAAGTACCTGGACGAGCCCGACCTGCCCGACGTTGACCTGTTCCTGCGTTCCTCCGGCGAGCAGCGCATCTCGAACTTCCTGCTGTGGCAGAGCGCCTACGCCGAGATGATTTTCATGAACGTGCTCTGGCCCGACGTTGACCGCCGCACCCTCTGGGAAGCTGTCGAAGAGTATGCGCGCCGCGACCGCCGCTACGGTGGCGCTGTCGACGCCGTTGCCAACGACAAGTAGCAGCCCGGCATACAGTCCCGGCACGCCCGGCTCGTAGCCCCACAAACCACCCACACCCTCCAACACTAGGGAGAACAAATGCGCATCTACCCGACCTTCTTCAACATCTTCTTCAAGGGCATGGACCCCGAGAAGGCACACCACGTCGGCTTCTGGGGCGTTCAGACCCTGCGCAACGTCGGCATCACCCGCGCGCTGCGCAAGTACTTCCAGCCCGCCCCCGAACTGGCAACCACCGTCATGGGCATTACTTTCCCCTCGCCGTTCGGCCTGGCTGCAGGCTTCGACAAGGGCGGCAAGGGCATTGCCGCGCTGGCTGGTATCGGCTTCGGCCACGTCGAGATCGGCACCATCACCGGCCAGGCGCAGCCCGGCAACCCGCAGCCGCGCCTCTTCCGCCTCGTGGAAGATAAGGCGGTCATCAACCGCATGGGCTTCAACAACGACGGCGCCGCAGCGGCAGGCCCGCGCGTAGCCGCCGCCCGTGCAGACCTCGAAACCGAATACCGCGGCGCTGTACGCCCGGTCATCGGCGTGAACATTGGCAAGACCAAGGTCGTCGAGCTTGAGAACGCTATCGAGGACTACCTGATTTCTACCCGCACCCTGGCACCGCAGGCAGACTACCTGGTCGTCAACGTTTCTTCCCCGAACACTCCGGGTCTGCGCACTCTGCAGGCTATCGAGTCGCTGCGCCCGCTGCTTGCCGCCGTGCGTGAGGAGGCAGACCGCGTATGCCCCAACCGCCACGTACCGCTGACCGTGAAGATCGCACCGGACCTGGTCGATGAGGACGTTATCGAGGTGGCAGCCCTCGCTAAGGAGCTGAAGCTGGACGGCATCATCGCCACCAATACCACTATTGCCCGCGACGGCCTGGGCCTGACCAGCGACATGACCAAGGTTAAGGAAATTGGTGCCGGCGGCCTCTCCGGTGCACCGCTGAAGCCCCGCTCCCTGGAGGTGCTACGCCTGCTCAAGCGCGAAATCGGTGACGACCTCGCGATTATCTCCGTTGGCGGCGTGACCACCGCTAAGGATGTGCAGGAGCGCCTGGACGCTGGCGCTGACCTGGTGCAGGGCTACACTGCGTTCCTGTATGAGGGCCCGCTCTGGGCGGCACACATTAACCGTGGCCTGGTGAAGTTGCGCCGCGCTCGCCGCTAAAAGGTTTGCAGGCGGGAGCGTTATACTTCCCGGCGCGCTGACTTGGCGTGTTGACTCTGCGTGCTGAAAGGGGGCACCGTTCTCTACCCGTAGGGGGTGGAGGCGGTGCCCCCTTTTATGTGCCCTCTATTCCGCCGAAAAGCCACATGTGGCTTCTGAGCACGCATAGTTATTTGACGCATAAAGCATTGAATTGTTCGAATAGTGACGATTCGTTGCTATTACACTCATTGCAAAGCAAACGACTGTAAATATGCGGTAGGGTTTTATATGTAGCGTCCCGTGGTGCATTGTTGCGCCTGCTGGATACGTTGCGCGGCTGGGTTCTTCCGGCGGTCAAGTAACGACCATTTTTACCAGCCTGACAAGTGCATACACAACCATCACCGACGATAGGAGCGCACCGTCATGGAGCCTCGTACCTTCCTTTACCGTAGCCAAATTCCTCGCCGTACCCTGCTGGGTAGCGGCGCACTTGTGGGCCTTGGCGCCCTGCTTGCGGCGTGTGGCCAGCAGGCTTCTAACGAGGCAGCAGCCACCGCATCTGCCGCGCCGAGCGAGTCGGCTTCGGCATCTGCAGTGGCTTCTGAGTCTCCCTCTGCGAGCGCCACCCCTTCTACTGTTCGTGGTTATTCGGGTGGTTCGAAGGCACCCGACGGTGAGTACCGTAAGGCCGATGGCTACGGCCCTGCTCAGAACGTGCCGAAGCCTAACGCCC
>NZ_KV810762.1:26427-103082 GCF_001812895.1 Rothia sp. HMSC069C04 | reverse complement strand
CGTGCCGAAGCCTAACGCCCCTGAAGAGGGCTATAACGAAAAGTCCATTGAGGGTATCCGTAAGACAATGGACGCTTGGGTTAAATGGACTAATTATGGAATTCAGGTAGGCGATTTTACGGAATCCCGAAAGTATATTTCCAGCGACTTTACGGAGGAACTGGAAGGGTATAAGAGCTTTGAGGATTTGTATAAGCGCGGTGGTTGGATTATTGATGGCATAGATAACTACACCGCTCATACAAAGCCATGGACGGAAGATGGGGAAACCTATTTTTGGAAGGCATATCGCGAGTGGAATTATATAACTCTTGTGGAGCCTACTGGCGAGTGGCACAGAGATGTCAATATCCAGAAGGATAACGATACCTGGAAGTTTGAGTTTAAGTACTTTGATTCTTCCTGGAGGATTGTTGACTGTGTGCAGGTAGATGGTTAGTGTGCTGAGAATTAGCGCATTTCAAAGTTCTAAAGTTTTGCATTTCTGAGGATAGGAATTTCTGTGTCTTCTTTTGTTCTTAACCGCCGCGCATTGTTGGGCGGCATTACGTTGTTTGGTGTATCCGGTCTGCTTGCGGCGTGCGGCCAGCAGGCAAATAACGAGGCGGCAGCCACCGCCTCCGCAGTGCCGAGCGAGACTGCTTCGACGTCTGCCGCGGCTTCGGAGTCGCCTTCGGCGAGTGCCACTCCGTCTACTGTTCGAGGCTATTCGGGCGGTTCGAAGGCGCCGGATGGTGAGTATTGTCCGGCTGATAAGTACGGCAATGCACAGAATGTGCCCAAGCCTGCTGAGCCTGAAGACGGGTACCGTGAGAAGTCTGTTGAAGGAATGCGTAAGACCCTTAAAGCGTGGGTTGAATGGGCTAACTATGGCACTGAGACTGGTGATTATTCGATGGCTCGTCAGTTTGTGTCGTCGGAGTTTAAAGATGAGTTGCAGGCATATGCCGATGTTGAGGATCTTTATGCTAGTGGTGGTTGGATTATTGGTGGAGTTGACTATTTTGAGGCTGATGGTGCGCCGTGGTCTGAGGATGGGGAGACGTATTTTTGGAAGGCGTATCGTCACTGGGATCGTGAGATTTATGTTGAATCTGACGGTAGTTCGCGTAGCTGGGTGAATGAGGATAAGACCAATGACACGTTTAAGTTCGCACTCAAACATAATGGTGTTAAGTGGGAAATTATGGGCTACGAAGGTATGGATAAGTAATTATGAAGAAATTTTTGAAGGATTCTGCTGTTGTGTTGCCGCGCATTTCGAAGCAACCACCAAAGTGAAACCCTCGTAATCTTTCCACAAGATAGACGGCCACACACCCAGAGGGCTGGAGCAATGACAGGTTCCACGTGCGCGCTCGCGCATAATGGAGATAAGCGGGAGACCATGCACTACAACGATGTGGAGGACCAACCATGAACCCCAACATGCTGAACCGCCGCTCAATACTGACCGGAGGCACCCTCATCAGCCTCAGCACCCTACTCGCCGCCTGCGTGCCGCACGACATCACAACTGCAGGAGACGGATCCACCGCCTCCGGCAAGCCCGCCACCAACAGCAGCTCAAGCAACAGCACCGGCAACAACGCCGGTAACGGCGAATACCGCAAAGCAGACGCCAAAGGCCCCGCCCAGAACGTCCCCAAACCCAACGCCCCCGAAAACGGATACCGCGCAAAGACCCCCGACGGCATCCTCAAAACCATGGACGCCTGGAACCAATGGATCAACTACGGCGTCCAAACCGGCGACTACAGCAAAGCCCGCGAATTCCTCTCCACCTCAAACGACGGAGAACTCAAAATCTATCGCGAAATAGAAGCACTCTACCAGCGCGGTGGATGGGTCATCGACGGCATCGAACACTTCGAACCCGCCGGCATACCCAGAACCGACGACCATCAAACCTACTACCTGAAAACCAACCACAAATGGGACAAACACACCGAGGTAGAACCCGACGGCCGCCAAGAAACCTGGAGCAGCGATAAGGAAGAAGAAATCTACAAGTTCGCCCTCGAACACCGCGACGGCAGATGGCAGATCCTCTACTCCCAAATTGACGCCTAACCGTACCGGCGTCTAGCCGCAATACATTAGCCCAGAAGCCACATGTGTTTCGAAAAGCCACCAAAGAAGTAGCTTTTCGAAACACATGTGGCTTCTCGCGTAAGAACGTAAAAATCAGAACACAAAAATAGGGGAGAGGCCTGAACCTTCAGGACCTCTCCCCAAGCACCTATAAGGCACCAACGACTTAGTGCGGGTACTCGCCGTACTTCACCATCGGAACCGGGCGGCGCATACGACGAGGAACCATCACACGGTTATACGTGTACATGCCGGAGCGAGGTTCCATCTCGCCGAACTTCGCAATTACCTTCTTCTTCAGGCCACGCCACAAAAGCCAGGAATCACCAATCCACAGCAGCAGCAGACCCCAAAGGACGTACGTAGTAATACGCTGGAAACCCTCCGCAGCCTCAGCAGAACCAAAGAAACCGGGGATGAACAGGGTAAAAATAAAGAACGCCAGCATGACAAACAACATGACGTCACCAACATTGCGGCGCGCATCAATGTAGTCACGAATATAACGGCGCTGCGAACCACGATCCACGGCGGGCAGGTAACGCTGATCGCCACCCATCAACGCATCATTCTGACGCTCACGAGCCTTCGCCATCGCCTCACGTTCACGAGCCTTCGCCTCCTTACGGTCACTAACAACCAGAGGCTGACGACGAGCCGCCTGCTGCTCCTTACGCGAAGGAGTAGGACGGCCCTTCTTCGGGGTGAACTTCGGATTAACCGGAGCCTGAGGCTCCTCTACAACCTGCGGCTGAACAGCTTCCGCTTCAGCCTTCTCTTTCTTACGACCAAACACCCTCCCATCATACCCGAACGGCACACGCCAAACCCGCCCCCACAAGCGCACACCAGCAACTGAAACGAACCCAACCACCCGGCGGTTGAGGCTAAGACGGGGTCAAGGTGGGGGTAAGGTAGAAACATGACTACTGAATTCACCCACCACAGCGCCCTGAGCGACGCCGTCACCAAAAACTTCGAAGCAACCCTGCAGACCCTCACCGAGCTCGTCGCCATTCCCTCCATCGCCTGGGAATCGCACGACCTCACCCAGGTAGACCGCAGCGCCGAGGCAGTCGCCGCGCTCGCAACCAAGGCAGGCTTCAACAACGTACGCATCGAACGCGCCACCTACACCACCGCAGACGGCACCGAAAAGCAGGGCATGCCCGCCGTCATCGCCTCCCGCCCCGTCGCAGAAGGCTACCCGACCATCCTGCTCTACGCCCACCACGACGTACAGCCCGCCGGCAACCTCGACCTGTGGGACACCGACCCCTTCGTCGCAACCCGCAAGGGCGACCGCCTCTACGGCCGCGGCGCAGCAGACGACAAGGCAGGCATCCTCGTGCACCTCGCCGCGCTCGCAGCCCTCAACGAAACTCTCGGCGAGGACTTCAAGCTCGGCGTGAAGCTCTTCATCGAGGGTGAAGAAGAGGCAGGCTCGCCCTCCTTCGTCTCCTTCCTCAACACCTACCGTGAGGAACTGTCCGCCGACTACATTGTCGTCGCAGACTCCGCCAACTGGCGCGCTGGCGTACCCGCACTGACCACCAGCCTGCGTGGCGTCGCATCCGGCGACATCGAAGTGCGCGTCGGTAGCCACGCCATTCACTCCGGCATGTTCGGCGGCCCCATGCTCGACGCCCACACCCTCATGGCACAGCTCATTGCCACCCTGCACGACGCCACCGGCGCCGTAGCCGTCGAAGGCCTGCACCGCGCACCCGAACCCGAACTCGAATACGCCGAAGCAGACTTCCGCAACGACTCCGGTATCCTCGACACCGTACCCCTGGCAGGCACCGGTAGCGTTGCCTCCCGCCTGTGGACCCAGCCGGCAATCTCCGTCATCGGCATGGACATCCCCTCCATCGCAACCTCCTCCAACACCCTCGCCGTCGTATCCCGCGCACGCATCAGCACCCGCCTAGCACCCGGCGACAACCCCGAAAACGCACACCGCGCACTCGCCGAACACATCAAGGCACACGCACCCCACGGCGCACAGGCGAACTACACCGCCGTTGACTCCGGCATGCCCTTCGCCACCGAAGTCGACGCAGACGGTGCACAGACCGCCCTCGACGCAATGCGCGCCGCATGGGACGTCGAACCCGTACAGACCGGCATGGGCGGCTCCATCCCGTTCATCTCCGACCTGAAGGACGTCTTCCCGCAGGCACAGATCCTCGTCACCGGCGTAGAAGACCCCGATACCCGCGCACACAGCGCCAACGAGTCCCTCTACATTCCGGACTTCAAGAACGCAATCCTCGCGGAGGCGCTACTGCTCAGCGCACTCGGCGCTCGCTAAACGCGCTCGCTGACCAGCACCCACTCGGATAGAAAGTTTCAGGAAGCGCGGGGGAGAAACATCCACAAAAGTGGGGGAGAAGGGTCACAAACCCCAACCCCCACTTTTTCGGTATCCTAGAAGCAGAATTATTCGTCAAGCTCCCACACCAATACTCACGCCCCCGGCGAACTATGCACACCCTAGGTTGTGCATCAAACACTCAGGGGCGTATCGTGAAGGCTAAAACACCCACACGCGACGCACACGCGACGCACACGGGCAACCAACAAAACAAAAGGACAACACCAATGAGTGCAACCACCATCGAACTGCCGACCCACGGCGTCAACCTCACCGAAGTAGCACAGACCAAGGTCCGCACCCTCCTCGAACAGGAAGGCCGCACCGACCTGCGCCTGCGCATCGCCGTCCAGCCCGGCGGCTGCTCCGGCCTCATCTACCAGCTCTACTTCGACGAGCGCGTCCTCGACGGCGACGCAGTCCGCAACTTCGACGGCGTAGAAGTCATTGTCGACAAGATGAGCGCACCCTACCTCGACGGCTCCACCATCGACTTCGAAGACACCATCGAAAAGCAGGGCTTCTCCATCGACAACCCCAACGCAGCAGGCTCCTGCGCATGCGGTGACTCCTTCCACTAAACCGAAGACACCCCAGCGCTAAGCACCCCACGGTGCAACACGCCTAACAAACCCCCGTCTCGCATACTGCACCCAACCATGCAGATACGCGGCGGGGGTTTTACACTTAACACATGACTACGCACGAAATCACATGGAAATACATCCTCAACCAGCTCGTCAAACACCAAAACCTCACCGACACCGAAGTCGCCTGGGCAATGGACCACATCATGACCGGCCAAACCGAACAGCCGATCCTCGCATCCTTCCTCACCGCCCTGCACTCCAAAGGCGAAACCCCCGAAGAACTCGGCGCACTCGCAGCCGGTATGATCGCCAAAGCCGAAACCGTCGACATTGACCCCAATGCCGTAGACATCGTCGGCACCGGCGGCGACCAGCAAAACACCGTCAACATCTCCACCATGGCAGCCCTCGTCATCGCAGGAACCGGCGCCACCGTCGTCAAACACGGCAACCGCGCCTCCACCTCCAAATCCGGCTCCGCAGACGTCCTCGAAGCCCTCGGAATCCGCCTCGACATGCCCATTTCCGCAGTCGCCGAATGCGCTCGCGAGACTGGCATCACCTTCCTGTTTGCGATGACTTTCCACCCGGCAATGCGTCACGTGGGCCCGACCCGCCGCCTGCTGGGCATTCCGACCGCGTTCAACTACCTGGGCCCCATGACCAACCCGGCGCGCGTGAAGTCCTCGGCTATCGGTGTTGCTAACCCGGTCATGGCTGAGAAGATGGCTCACGTCTTCGCGGAGCGCGGCGACCACGCCCTGATTTTCCGCGGTGATGACGGCCTAGATGAGCTGACCATCGCGACCACGAGCCGCCTGTGGGAGGCTGTAGACGGCGAACTGACCGAGTACCGTTTTGACCCGACCGAGTACGGTCTGCAGAACGCACCGCTGGAGCAGTTGCGTGGCGGCGACGCCGAGTACAACGCGGGCGTTTTCCGTGCAATTTTGGCGGGGGAGGGCGAGGCCCCGAAGAGCCCGCTGCGCGCCATTCACGACGCTGTGGTGATGAACGCTGCGGCTGGTCTGGTGGCGTACCGACCGGTCAATGGGGAGAGCTTTGAGACCCGTTTCACTCAGGCTTTGGCCGATGCACGCGAATCTATTGCATCCGGTGCAGCGGAGCGTGTGCTCAACGCGTGGGTAGAGTTCAGCTCTAAGCACGCAGAATAAAGAAGCCCGGAATAAAGAAGCTCAGTAGCTGATGATAGGCACCCGAGATGGGGCGCACCGAATGGTGTGAACTCGTCTCGGGTGTTTGTCGTTTACCGGGAGATACTGAGGAACCTGAGGTTCGGAGCATGTGAGCGTACTGCTAGCTGAGGTGCGCGGAGCGCAGAGAAAGGTGTGAGGCGTGCGGAGCTCAGAACCGCGGACGGAAGAGCGTAGTCGCAACAGTCGCATTACGGGGACCGCAGTTCGACCCGTGCCAGCTAGAGCGTAGAAAGCACCGGTGAGTGTCCGGTGGGGTAGTGAAAAATAGGTCTACTTTACATAATGTATATTATCGGCTTTTTAGGGAGGTTTAGAATGAACCCGAGATTCCCCGTATCTAAATAAAGTCTTAACAGTTCATGTATTAATCTCACCCACTCACCATAACCGTCGCCAGTACTCAATCCACCTGAAATAATGGATATACCCCGCATCACGAAGGTGCTGTCGCCTCGTATGCAGATTCAATGTCAACCACGCCGGTTGATGTACATCAAAGGAGAAAACTCGTGGATTGGCTCTTTGAGACACCCTGGACACTCTGGGTTGCACTCGCCCTCGTTTTCGCCGTCATAGAAATGCTCAGCCTCGACCTGTTCTTTCTCATGCTGGCGATCAGCGCAGGCGTCACCGCAGCAATATCGCCCTTCGTGGATAACATGCTGATTCGAACCGTTATTTTCGTGGTTATCTGCCTGATTCTGGTTCTTGGCCTGCGCCCGCCGCTGCTGAAGAAACTCAATAAATCAGCTACCGGAGCTGTTACTAATGCTGAAGCACTCGTTGGTGCTGAGGTGCGCGTCACTCAAGATGTGACTAGTGAAACCGGTTTGGTGGTACTAGCTGGCGACACCTGGACGGCACGCACCGCCTCCGGAACGCTCGTTGCAGGATCACACGCGAGGGTACGAGCCATTGAGGGTGCTACCGCAATCGTAGAGCCTCTCCCCCACGCCTAAGACCCATCTGAATACCGGCTCTAGAAGCAGGTTCAGATACCAAAAACACACCATATAACTCACCGATAAGGAGAAACAATGCCTATCAGCCTTATTTTGACGGTCCTACTCATCCTCTTCGTACTGACGATGCTCGCAAAGACCGTGCGCGTCATCCCGCAGGGACGAGCCGGCATCGTTGAACGACTGGGTAAGTTCCACGCCGTTCTCAACCCCGGCCTGCACATCGTCATCCCCGTAGTTGACCGCGTGCTGCCCCTGATTGACCTGCGTGAACAGGTCGTTTCCTTCCCCTCGCAGTCCGTGATCACCGAAGATAACCTCGTGGTCGGCATCGACACCGTCGTGTACTTCCAGGTCACCGACCCTAAGGCTGCAACCTACGAAATCACCAACTACATCCGTGCCGTGGACGAGCTGACCAGCGCAACCCTGCGTAACGTCGTCGGTGGCCTGAACCTGGAGCAGACCCTCACCTCCCGCGACCAGATTAACGCGGAGCTGCGAGGCGTACTCGACTCCACCACCGGTCGCTGGGGTCTGCGCGTCTCCCGCGTGGACATCAAGGAAATCCAGCCCCCGGTATCCATCCAGGACTCCATGGAGAAGCAGATGCGTGCAGAGCGTGACCGTCGCGCCGCAATCCTCACCGCAGAAGGCCAGAAGCAGTCCGACATTCTGACCGCAGAAGGTGAATCCCGCGCCGCAATCCTGCGTGCAGAGGGTGAAAAGCAGGCGCAAATCCTTCGTGCAGAAGGTGACGCACAATCTGCAATCCTGCGCGCAAACGGTGAAGCCGAAGCCGTGCAGAAGGTCTTCGCAGCAATCCACGAATCCAACCCCAGCCAGCAGCTGCTCACCTACCAGTACCTGCAGACCCTGCCCAAGCTCGCCGAAGGCGACGCCAACAAGCTCTGGTTCATCCCGACCGAACTCGGCGATGCACTGCGCGGCCTGGGCAACGCATTCGGCACCCTGCCCGCATCCGACCTGGCAGACGCACCGAAGAAGCCCGCAGCACAGGCACCCAAGAGCGCACCGCAGGCACCCGGAAGCTACGGCATCAACGGCTAAACGCGAAATCTAACGCATAAAAAGGCGTGAATCACCAAAAATCACGCCGAATAAACACCACCACGCTGGGCGGGTGGAGACTATTACCGATATAATGGATGTTTTGTAAACGTTCGAGGGAATAGTTCTCCCCCGCCCAACGTTATGCCTAAAGCGCCAAAGAGCGCACCCGACGACACTGGAGGAAAAATGAGCGATCGTAGCCTGCGCGGTATGCGCCTGGGTTCCCAGTCGATGGAAACCGAATCGAACGTACAGCCCGCGCCCCGCCAGCGCGTCGAATACCGTACCGCAGACGGTGACCGCGTTTTCGTGACCTTCGCGGCAGAAGCAGAAATCCCCTCGGTATGGACCGCAAAGTCCGGCAAGGAAGCATACCTCGTCAACGGCGACTCCACCGCAGACGCCGAAGAAGAGAAGCCCGCACGTACCCACTGGGATATGCTCATGGAACGCCGCAGCATCGAAGAGCTGGAAAAGACTCTGGAAGACCGCCTAGAATACTACCGCAAGCACTACGCGCTCTAAAAGCGCCGTAGAGGCGCCGTAGAAACGCTGTAGAAGCCCGCGCTGTAAGAAGGGCCCGCTAAGCACCACTCGTGCTCTTAGCGGGCTTCTTGTTTTGGCGCTGGTTCCGTCGGTACATGAGCCAGGAAAGAGCGCTACAGACAGCATAAAAAGACCGGGGCGGATACGTTATGTATCCGCCCCGGTCTTTCGTTTAAAGCTCAGGCGCGAGAAGCGTCTGCGCAAAAAGCTACCGGGCTTACTTGCCCAGAGCCTTCTTCAGCTTCTGAATGCGGTTAGCCATACCCCAGCGAGTCACCTTAGACATGGAGTCAAAGATAATGTTGCCGTCCATCTTCGAAGCGCCAATCTCACGCTCAACGAAGGTAATCGGAACCTCAACAATCTTCAGGCCAGCCTGCTCAGAACGCCACGCCAGATCAACCTGGAACACGTAGCCCTTCGAGTCGATACCCTCAAGGTTCAGGCGCTGCAGAGCGTCACGACGGTACGCACGGAAACCAGCGGTAATGTCCTTAATGGAGGTGCCCAGAATCAGGCGGGTGTACAGGTTAGCACCGCGAGAGAGAATCTGGCGGTGAGCCGGCCAGTTCTTGGTCTTGCCGCCGGGAACGTAACGCGAACCAATAGCCAGGTCAGCGCCCGCCTCCACAGCACGAACCAGAGAAGGAAGCTGCTCAGGCTGGTGCGAGCAGTCAGCGTCCATCTCAATCAGAACGTCGTAGCCTGCCTCAAGGCCCCAATCGAAGCCAGCGAGGTATGCGCCACCCAGACCGTCCTTAACGGTGCGGTGCAGAACGTGAATCTGGGAATCCTTAGCCGACAGCTCATCAGCAATCTGACCGGTACCGTCGGGGCTGTTATCATCCACCACGAGAATATCCACCTCGGGAGCTGCCTTGCGAAGACGCTCTACCACGATGGGCAGGTTCTCCTTCTCGTTATACGTCGGGATGACAGTTAGAACGCGCATATTACTCCCTCACAGGTGCATATAAAACAGGCAGTGTAGGTATCCAGTATACCGGGTAAATATTTGAGCAACTGAACCATTGGCGGCCTCCACTGCTCCTAAACCGCCTAAAAAGGTGTTGACAAGCTAAAAAATTAGTTACTTTCAGTGTAAATAGATTCCAGGACGGGTAGAGTCGAATCCTCCTCCAGCGCCGGAAGCAACGGAATGCGAGCGCGGGGGTCGGTACTCCACGATGCTACGCGGGAGTCGGGTGCCTGGACCATGAGGGCTTCGACGCGCCACTGTGCTACGTATGCGGGGGTGTCGGGGGTTAGCTGGCCGGTGAAGGGGTTTTCTTCGTGTGCTAGGCGGTAGACGCCGCGGGTGAGGGCGGCGAAGGCGCTGCGTGCGGAGATGCCGTGTTCGTCGTTGACGAGTTCGCGGATGAGGGACCAGGCGCCGGGTGCGTAGAGTTTGGCGTCGGAGCCGAGGGCGATGGAGGTGCCGGCTGCGTTTGCGCGGCGTGCGACGGATGCCACAGATTCACGTGCTTCTCCCCCGGCGTGTGCGAGGAGTGCCTGGACGGTGTCGTTGTTGGCTTCGTCTTCTTCGGGTTCGCAGACGCTGAGGCCGAGGTTGATGCGTGCTTCTGCCAGTTTGGTGAGGTATTCGTCGGTGATGGGGTCTTGCGGGGTGCTGATTGCTGCGTCGAGGCGGATGGGCAGCCAGGGGCGGTTTTCGCGTACGGCGAGTGCGGCATCGGCTGCGGTGGTGAAGCCGGTGGATGCGTCGATGGAGAGCAGGAGTGCGGCGTCTTCGGCTACCTGTGCTGCTGCGGGTGCCTCTTCGGGTGTGACAGAGATGCCGACCAGTTGCAGGCCCTTGACGGCGCGTTCGCCTTCGGTGAGGGGGCGTAGTGCTTTGATGGCGCTGATCAGTTCGTCGGTCTCAATGCCGGTGGCGTTGAGGATGAGACGGATGTCGGGTGTGCCGTGTTCGGCGCTGTAGTAGCTGAGTGTGGAGACGAGGTCGGGGACGTCTTCCATGCCGGCGAGTAGGGTGTGCGTGTGGTAGCCGGCTGCGCGGTATGCCTGCAGGTAGTCGAGGATTTCGGGTGCTTCTTTGCCTGCTACCGGTGCCAGTGCGCGCGCGAAGGCGGGGGTTAGTAGGGCGCCGTCAAGTTCGGTGATGGTGGCTGATTCGTCGGCAATTGAACGCGCCCCGGAGTCGGAACCAACCCAGCGGACGAAGCCGTCTTCGACGAGCATTGCGGTTGCGTACGGGTCGACGGGGCTGTACACGCTACCATCTACGAAAATACGGGTAGACATTAGATTCCTTTCACCTTTGAGGCGCGCCGAGGCGCACACGAGGGCGGGCACTTCAATTGTGCTCGCGTAGCTTAGCTGAGCGTCTCATTTGAGTATAGAAGCACCCCCGCTGCCTGCGATAGTTCGTTCGTCCTTAGATGAGGCGGAACTTAGATGATGTAGAACAATGCACAGTAGCGGGGGTGGTGGCCCGAACTGGTCGGGCGCGGTGTAGCACTATGTACGGTGTAGCTAAGGCGCGGGCTAGACGTCCAGGGCGACTACGCCGCGGCGTACCGCCTCAATCGCTTCTTCACAGCGGGCTCGAATGACCGGGTCCAGTGAGCGGATGTGCGCGATTTGGTCCAGGGCGTCCAGTACCTGCTTTGCCCAACGTACGAAGTCGCCGGCGGCAAGGCCGGTGTCCTCGATTGCCTTTGCGAGGTGCGCGCCGTTCGCCCAGGCGTACATGGGTTCGACCAGGCCGAAGTCGCATGCGGGGGTCGGGTTGACCTTGAACTGTTCTTCGGCTGCGTTCAGGTCGGCGAGGCGCTGCGTAATCGTCGCGATGGGTGCGCGCAGGGACGGGTGCGGGTAGTGAGCCAGGTATTCCACCGCGTCGCGCTTGCCCTGGTAGGTTAGTGCGGCGACGGTTGCCGCGATGGCGGCGGGTTCCAGTCCGTCGAGGAAGTGCGCGTCCAGGCACAGGGCGGTCAGCAGGTCGCGCTCGCCGTAGATGCGGCGTAGCGCCTGGCCGCCGGTGGTTAGCGACAATTCGCCGTCTTCGGTGCGCTCGACGTAGCCGTAGCTTTCCAGCAGGCGTGCGATGCGGTTGAAGACCTGCGCAATCGTGTTGGTGCGGCGGGCAATCTGGCGGCGCAACCCTTCGGTTTCGGAGTTGAGTTTCTGCCAGCGTTCGGCCCAGCGCATGTGGTTTGCGCGGTCGGAGCAGCCGTGGCACGGGTGGTTGCGTAGCTGCGCTTGTAGAGCCTCCAGCTGCGCGTCGATGCTGTTCTGACGAGCAGGGATGTTCTGCTGTGCGAGCGCACGCGGGGCGCGGCCGTCGTAGAGTGCCTGGCGCATGCGGCTTGCGGTGTCGCGGCGTTCCTTGGCGGTTTTGAGGCTTAGGCGCTTGGGGATTTTGATGCGTGAGACCGGTTCGACGGCGCCTTCGAAGTCGCGGGTTGAGGCGGTGCGCTGGTGTGCGTCCTCGGTGACGATGCCGATGCGCGGGTCGGCGTGCGAGTCGGAGCGGGTGATGACCACTGCGTAGCCGCGGGAGCGGCCGTGCGGAATGTAGATGATGTCGCCCGGTAGTAGTTGCTGGATGCTGTGGTGTGCCTGCGCGCGTGCGTGGCGTTCGTTGCTCTTGGACGCTTTCTTTTCCAGTTCGGTGATTTGGCGGCTGAGCTGGACGTATTCGGTGAAGTCGCCCAGGTGGCATGCCATTGCTTCGCGGTAGCCTTCTAGGGCGTTTTCGTTTTTGCGTACGCGGGAGGCGACGCCGACGACCGATTTGTCTGCCTGGAACTGTGCGAAGGAGGATTCCAGGATTTTGCGGGTGCGTTCGGCGCCGTAGGAGGCGATGAGGTTTGCCGCCATGTTGTAGGTGGGGCGGAACGAGGAGTTCAGCGGGTAGGTGCGGGTTGAGGCGAGGGTTGCCACGTGTTCCGGGGACATGCCGGGGCGCCAGATGACTACGGCGTGGCCTTCGATGTCGATGCCGCGGCGGCCGGCGCGTCCGGTCAGCTGGGTGTATTCGCCGGGGGTGATGTCCACGTGGGATTCGCCGTTGTACTTGGTGAGTTTCTCCAGGATGACGGTGCGTGCGGGCATGTTGATGCCCAGTGCGAGGGTTTCGGTGGCGAAGACCAGCTTGATGAGGCCCTGGGCGAAGAGGGTTTCGACAACTTCCTTGAAGAGGGGCAGTAGGCCGGCGTGGTGCGCGGCGATACCGCGAATCAGGCCGTCGCGCCACTCGTAGTAGCCGAGGGTGTTCAGGTCGCGGGTGTCCAGGTGAGCTGTCGCTTCCGCGATGTAGGCGCGGATGGTCTGCTGCTGTTCGGGGGTGGTCAGCGTAATATCGGCGGATACGCAGTGGCTGACTGCGCCGTCGCAACCGGCACGGGAAAAGATAAAGCAAATAGCCGGTAGCAGGCCCTGCTTGTCGAGGGCGCGCACCATCTCCGGGCGGGTAATGCGCTGCGGACGCAGGGGCTTCTGCTCACCGCGCGCATCAAAGTCCCGGTCGTTGCTGAAACGGTCACGACGGTCCGAGCGGCCGCGCTCGCCGCTGCTGAACGTCTCATTGAGCCAGCCTTCACGGCGGTGACGGAAACGTTCACGCTTGCCGCCGTAGCGTCCGCGGCCCGGGCTCGAACGGAAGCCGGGGCGTAGCGCCTTCAGCTGCGGGTTCAGACGCAGACCGGCAAGCAGAGGGTTAGCGCCCGCCTCCACGGATGCGCCGCGCTGCTTAGCCTTCTGTGCCTTCTTCGCCTGCTTGCGGGAGAGCTTCTCCTCCGGCTCCTGGTTCTTGCCCTGGGTGTGGTTTTTGCCCTGTGCGGAGTTGTCCTCGGGTACGAACAGGTCCACCACGCGGTGACCGACCATCATGTGCTGCCACAGCGGCACCGGGCGGTGCTCCGAAACAATAATGTCCGTGCCGCCGCGCACCGTATCCAGCCACGCGCCGAACTCCTCAACGTTCGACACCGTAGCCGACAGGGAAATGACGTTCACATGCTCGGGAAGGTGAATAATCGCCTCTTCCCACACTGCGCCGCGGAAACGGTCCGCCAGGTAGTGCACCTCATCCATGACCACATAGCCCAGGCCGGTCAGTGTGGTCGAGTTGGCGTAGAGCATGTTGCGCAGCACCTCGGTGGTCATCACGACCACGGGTGCTTCCGTGTTAATGCTCGTATCGCCGGTGAGCAGACCCACGTAATCCTCACCGTACGCGCGCACAAAGTCGTGGTACTTCTGGTTGCTCAGCGCCTTAATGGGGGTCGTGTAGAACGCCTTCATGCCGCGGCGCAACGCCAGGTAGATACCGAACTCACCCACAATGGTCTTACCGGCACCGGTAGGCGCGGCAACGAGGACGGAGCGGTCCGCCTCCACGGCGGCACACGCCTGACGCTGAAAATCATCCAGCGGAAAATCAAGGGACGCCTCAAAAGCCACCAGGGCGGTCTTCGCGTATGCGGCGCGCTCTCGGGATGCGGCGTAGGCGGCAGCGTAGTCGGTGCCGGTCTGCTCCGCCGGGGTCTGTGCGTTAGAAGAGTTAGAAGTGTGTGCGTCGGATGTGTGCTGTGCGTGGTGCTTGCTCATAGTATGTCCAGTGTAACCGCTCGCCCACCGCCCACCTTCCGAAAGCATCCTGCATGGGCACTAATCCGGTACGGGCGAACAGCGAGCGCATCGGCGGCACAGTTTCGGCGCAATATACGCTGCGTTTCTGCGGGGACGTACCGGCGGGCGTTGTAAAAATTCGTCTGTACGCCTCGAGACCCTTTTGCGGAACATGCGAAAGGGGCGGGGTACAGAGAACCTGTACCCCGCCCCTTTCGGCGATGTTGCTCAAAGCGAGCTATTCAATTTAGGAAGTCTTCTCGTCCTCGAAGTAACCCATCTTCGCCAGGTCTTCACTGCTGGTTGCGGTGTTCAGGCTTGCTTCATCCGAACCCTGCGCCAGCTTGGCGAGCTTGCGGTCGCGGCGCTTGTCGTTAATCATGCAGATGAGGATTGCTGCGAAGAAGAAAATCAGCAGCGGCGCCATGAGCACGAACATCATCATGATGTCGCTACCGGGTGCAGTCAGCGCTGCGATAACCGCAACGAGCACAACAACCCAACGCCAAGACTTCAGGATGGTCTTACCGCGAATCAGGCCCAGCATGTTAATGCCGACCAGAATCACAGGGATGATGAAGGCGCAGGAGAACGTCACAACGAACTTCAGGATGAAGGAGATGTACACGCCCGCGTCAATGTAGTTACTGTCGTTGAGGGGGGTGAACTTCAGCAGCGCGTAGACCACGCCGGGGAGGGTGAAGTACGAAATGGCGACACCGCAGGCAAACGCGAAAATAGATGCGGTGAGGAAGCCGAAGAGATACCTCTTCTCCTTGGTGTGCAGTGCCGGCAGCAGGAATCGCAGCGCCTGGTAGAGCCAGACGGGAGAGGCGATCACCAAGCCGATGTACATACCGACCTTAAGCAGCTGGTCGAAAGGAGATGCGACGCTACCGTAGTTCAGGTTTGCGTTGCGGCCGGTTTCTGCGTTGATCTGCTGCAGGGGCACAGAGATCATTTCGATGAAAGGCTGGTAGAGGAAGACCGTACCGATGATGGCTGCGATGACGGTTGCGATAGCCGCTTTGATGAGGCGGTCGCGGAATTCGCGCAGGTGTTCCTTGAGTTCCATGCGTGCTTCAGGATTGACTTTGCGGTTGCGCACGTCCTGGTCAGGTGTTGCCACGTGGTGTCCTCTGGGTGTCGGTGCCGTGTGTGATTCGGCTGAGGGGGTCTGGTGGGGTGTTTATGGGGTGGTGCCGCAAAACCCGTGCCGGCCGGTGGGCTGGCACGGGTTTGGTGCGTCGGTGGCGGGACCGTTACTTGGTTTCGGTCTTGCCGTCCTTGCCGTTGTCTACGACCTCAGCGGTGACGACCTCTTCGCCGTCCTTCTCGCGGGGGTCCTTCTTGGAATCGTTCTTCAGGCCCTCAACTTCGGTCTTGAAGATGCGCATGGACTGGCCGAGGCTGCGTGCCATGCCGGGCAGCTTGGGTGCGCCGAAGAGGAGGACGATGAGGAGGATAACGACGATGATGGTCGCGGGGTGGCTGAAAATCTGGCCCATGGTGGTGTGCCTTTCTGTTAGAGCAGGTCTCCGATGTTTTGAGGTTGGCCGAGTCGATCTCGTCGGGAGACCCGTCGCTTGATCCGCTCAGACCTGCGTGTCTGCTTACCTTGTTCGTAGTTATTGTATGCCTCAGTGATGGGTGTGAATACCCCGAGGGTGGTGTCTCGCGGGAGTTTTCGGCTTGCGTTCGCTTGCGCTGCATCGAATTGTCCCTCGATTGACTCGACCCAGGTTACGGTTTCGTCAAGGAGTGTGAAACCGCGAGTGAGTGCTTTGTAGGTGAACCATGCCAAATAGAGGAGCGAGCAGATGATGAGCGCGCCCCATAGCAAAATCCAGAACCACCAAGACATGAGCACCATTATACAAGTTTTAGGTTAATGTTTTGGCGCCTTAGATGGGTTTTTAGGGTGTTTTTGCTTGTGGGTGAAGTTCTATTTTTCTGCGGGCGCACCCCTGCGGCTACTCGCTTTGAGGGTTTGCAACTGGTCAAGCAACGCCGCGCGCAGGTGCGCAGGACCGACCAGTTCGAGGGCACCTCGGTGCGCGATGACGGTGTCGAGGATGTTCTTATCGCCAGCGCCGTGGGCATTGTTGTAGTAGTGGATGCGCACGTACTGGGTGCGTGAAGCCTTCTTCACGTGGTGGGTGCTTCGACGCATGTACGTTGCGGTGAGAGTATCGAGCGGTTCACCGCTGGGAATATGCTCGGTCGGGTGAATCCGCAACTCAGCGAACGGGTTGGTCTGAGTACTGTGCTGCTGCGCGTGCCAATGCGGAACGGTGTCACCGGTGACCGGGTGGGTACGACCCGCGCCCGCCTCCTGAATGTGGTTGATGCGGGTGAGGCGGAAGTTACGCCAGAAGGTGGGTTCCTTCTCCCCCGCCTCACTGTCGGCACTGTTCGCTGCCTCGCCGGTGGCTGCGTGAGCAAAAGCCTCAGGTACCTGCGCGGGTACCTCTTCACCGCGCGCCGCATAGTAGCGTTCCTCAGCGGTACGGCACCACGCATGCAGGTACATGTGGTCGCGGTGCAACACCAGCGCATACGGATCCACCAGACGATCCGCGGCACGCTCAGAGGTACCGTAACCAATGGTCACGGCATTGCCGCTACTCAAGGCGGCAGTTGCCTCCTGCAGTAGCGGCTCCTCCGGGGCGAAGCACAGGTGCTGCGCATAGACAGGCGCGTTCGGGTACGCGGCGGCGAGCGCCGCACGGATACTGCCCAGACGCGCATCCGCTGGGTGCAGAATATCTGCAGCAGAGAGGGTAAAGACGAGAATGGCGAGTTCAGTGTCAGTAAGGCGCGCGTAGTTCAGCAGCGTGTTCGGGGTGGCACCGCCAAAGTCCGGCAGCAGGTTAATGTAGCTGGGCTTGAGGGCGTCCGGGTCCTTGGGGTCAGAATCGAAGGGAACGGTATCTACCTGCGCGAAAATCTCGGGGATGATAGTTTTGCCGAGGTCGCGGTTTTTCTCGGTGTCCACGCTGTAGAGGGCGTTGAGCTGATTCAAAGGCATGGGCTCTTCACCATGGGCACTCGCCCAGCGGTCGGCACGATGCAGACCCAGAACCAGGTCGACGAGGGCGTCGAGGACGTTATTACGGTTACGCTGGTCAATCTTACTCCACGTACCGGGGTCCTCGACTGCGCCACTGTGCAGGTCGGTGAGGGTACGCAGCAGCAGCTGCTGGGCGGCGTAGCTGTCACGCTGGCGGGTAGATGCAGCCTCCGATTCCTCGGGCGGCTCAATCACGCAGCTGTAGCTGGTCGCCGCCACGGCGCTATCAATCGTGCCGTACGAGGGCACGGTGAAGGGATCCGACAGCGTGGAATCGGCGCTGACCTCCACGACGGACAGGTACTCTTCGTAGCCCTTAATGTCTTCAAGCCAGTTCTTGGCGTTAAACGTCGCATTGATGGGGGTCGAATCAATACGCGAAAGCATCGTGAGCTTCTGAATACGGCTGGCACGGAACGTGTACTCCTTACGCTCCGAGCTCTCAGTGTAGTAGCCGACAAAATACCAGGTGCCGTAACGGTACCCAATACCGGCAACACTGACCTTCTCCTGCACGCGGGTCGCACCGGCAGCCGTCTGATAGGTGAACGTGACCGTCTTACGCTCCGCATAGGCGGTGAACAGCTCATTCAGGTGCGGGTTATCGCTAAAGTAAATACGCTGAAGAGGCTCGCGGTAGGTGTACAGGTTCTTCGCGCGCTGACGCTTGCCGGTCTTCGGCTCCAGGATCTTCGCGGCGGCGAGCGCCTCATCGGTGAGGTTCTCGCTCGTCAGCGCAATCTTACGCAGGATGCGGTAGGCGTCATCCTGCAGTTCGGTGCCTTCCCAGCCGCGCAGGATGGTGTTGATGAGGCGGAACTCCTCAGCGGTGGGGTTCCATGCGGGCAGCTTAGCGACGTTGCTGGGCTCGAGGCGGTAGCGCTCCCCCAGATCTGTGGTCACGTGGGTGATGCGCGCGCCGGCATCACGCAGGGTCTGCTTGGCTCGTTCAAAGGCGCGTTCCTGGGACTCGCTGAGGGAGCCGTTAGCGCGCGTGCTAATACCGAGCAGGGTCAGTAGCTCGTTGCGGCTGATGCCCTGGGTTCGGGTTGCGGCATCGGGTGCCTCGGCGGCGGTGGCAAGGCGGTGAAGAGTCATGTAAAGCTGAGCTGCGGTGGACATGATTCCATCATACCGTGTGTGTTCCGCGGCACTTACTCAGCGTACGGGTACGCAAAAACCCGGCGCCCCTCCCACAATCGGGAGAAAGCACCGGGCTGTGCGTCTCTGCGCGTCTTACGTGAGAAGCGCGAAAAACGCGAGAACCTGGCTAGTCCTTAGCGGACGTCCAGCAGGTCCACCACGAAAATCAGAGACTCACCGGGCTTAATGACCGAACCAGCGCCGCGGTCACCATACGCCATGTCGGAGGGAATCTCCAGGCGACGACGGCCGCCGACCTTCATGCCGAGCAGACCCTCATCCCAGCCGCGGATAACCTGGCCAACGCCCACCTGGAACGGCAGCGGCTCGCCACGGTTCCAAGAAGCGTCAAACTCTTCACCGGTGGAGAATGCCACACCAACGTAGTGGGTGAGCACGCGGGAGCCGGGAACAACCTCAGCGCCTGCGCCCTCAATCAGGTCGGTGATGACCAGCTCGGTGGGGGCGTCGCCCTCGGGGAAATCGATTTCGGGCTTTTCGCGGTCGAGGTTACGCTGACCGAAAGACATGGGTGTCTCCTTTGATTGGTTCGACATACATCGAAATAGTGGGTGCGCTCGCCGCCTAAGTCGATAGGCGGCGAGCGCGGTATAAAAATGTGGGTGCCGGGCTACTGTGCGGTAGCCGAAGCGGTAGCTGCCGGGGTTGCGGTTGCCGAAGCGGACGCCTCCGCAGCAGCTGCGCTAGAAGCCGCCTGAGCACGCTGCAGGGTCTGCGGGTTCTCCTCCGCGCCCAGAATATCAACCACGAACACCAGAGTGCCCGAAGGCTTGGAACCGCCGGTGTCGTTACCGTACGCCAGGTCCGCCGGGATGACCAGCTCAACACGGGAGCCGACCTTCTTGCCCTTCAGACCCTGAGTCCAGCCCTTGATAACGCCCTGCAGGGAGATGCCCATCGGGGTGGCGGCGTCATAGTTGCCGTCGACGACCTTACCGTCGGAGTACTGCACACCAATGTAACGCACGTACACGGTATCGGTTTCCTTGACCTCGGCGCCCTCGCCCTCAATGAGGGTCTTAGCGGTCAGCTCGGTGACCTCCGGCTTGTTATCGGGCAGCTTGATTTCAGCCTTGCCGGTGGACTCATCCAGAGTGAAGGACGGCAGCGACGGGTCAGCCTCAACAGCCTTACCGGTTGCGTACTTGGGCAGCTTCGTCTTCACGGTGTACACCTCAACGTTAGTTGCGGCACCGGGCGAAGCGGTCGTAGTGGTCACGCCCGCGGTGCTACGCTGCTGCAGAACGTTGGTGGTGTACGAGAAAGAACCGCCAACCTTAATCTTCTTCAGGGTTTCGTATACCTGCGGTGCAGCCTGCTTCAGCTGATCGTTAATCGGCAGCAGAATCGGCTCGCTGGAGTAAGTGGAACCGTTAAGCTTGCCGTCGGTGCCGTTGAACACGGCAGCCTCAACGAGCACGTAGTCACCATCGTTGATGGAGTCGCCGTTACCTTCCTCAATCACGTATGCGGAGGGGCTAGAAGCGGCGAAGGGAGTCGCGAAGGACGCCTCAGGCGCAGCGGTCGCGTTCTTCAAGGTGTACTGCACCTTGGACAAATCGCCATTGCTGGACTGTGCGCCACATGCGGACAGTGCGAGCGCGAGAGCTGCCGCGCTGGCACCGAAAATAGTGAGCTTAGAGCGTTTGGTCATAGTGTTATCCTCTGGGGTTTTCTGTGAGAGTGGGGCGTGTGAGTGCCCGTGTGCCACAGAACAGTTTACAGGTATAGGTTTAGCTGTTTTATGCTACGGCATGTAGCTGTGTTCAGGCTGTGTCGCGGCCGAGGCGTTCCCGAAGGTTGACAACCCTGACCGCCGGCGGGTTTCCCCTCATCAGAGAGTTTCTAGCAATGCTGTTTAGCAGGGCGGCGGGAATGCCGCCTCCTGATGCTGACGCGCCTTGCCCTCCAGCAGGGTCAGCACTTCCTCCAAGCCTTCACTGTCAGTTGCGAACGGGTCCTTACACACCAGCGTGTGCTGCGGGTAGGCGTTGAGCTTCAAATGCACCCAATCCACGGTGAACTGCTCCCCCGCCGCAACCGCCGCATTAATGAAACGCGAACGCTGCAGAGCGCGAGTGTTCGGCGGCTGAGTCTTCGCCGCCTCCGCAGCACCCTCAGGCAGGATGCGCTTGACCGCACCGCGACGAACCAGCGCGTGGAAGACGCTACGCTCCGGGTCGATGTCGTGGTACGCCAAATCCAGCTGACGGATGCGGGCACTCGCATAATCGGCAGGCTGACCAGCCGCGCGGGCGCGGGCAATATACGCATCCAGAAGCTTCTTCTTAATCGCCCAGTCAATCTCAGAGTCAATGCTGCTGTAGTCGCCGGACTCGATAGCGTCCAGGGTGCGCTGCCACAAGTCCAGGGCGTATTCCACGTGGTGGTGATGCGCGCCGTACTGCTGCACGTACTGGCGTGCCGCATCCAGGTAGTGACGCTGAACGCTCAACGCCGTGTAGTGCTTACCGTCGGTGGTTTCGAAGGTTGCGGTGCCGGTCAGGTCGTGGCTGATAGCGCGCAGAGCCGCCGGAACAGACACAATATCCAGGCTGGTGACCGGGAAGCGGTCTTCCAGCATGCGTAGCACCAGGTCGGTGCTGGCAATCTTCAGCAGGGTCGTCGGCTCCGCCATGTTCGAATCGCCATTAATGACGTGCATGCGACGGAACTTCGAAGCGTCCGCGTGCGGCTCATCGCGGGTGTTAATGAGCGGGCGAGCGCGCGAAGTTGAGGTGGACGCCGCCTCCCAAATATGGTCGGCACGCTGCGAGAACGAATACGAAGGCACACCCGTGCTGGACGCCGGGTCGGTCGAACCGGGCACCGGGCCGCCGTTCGGGTGGGTCTTACCGGCACCGACCAGAATCTGGCGGGTCACCAGGAACGGCACGAGCTGGGCAATCAGGTCGTTGAACTGCAGTTTGCGGCTGATCAGGTAGTTCTCGTGGCTGCCGTAGGAGTTGCCCGCCGAATCCACATTGTTCTTGAACAGGTACAGTTCACCGTCGAGAGGGCGGCCCTCCGAGCCTGCGAGCAGGCGCTTGCGGGCGGTACGCGCCAGATCAGCGAAAAGCAGCTCACCGGCGCGTTCCTGCGCGAGCAGTTCGTCAATGCTGCCGCATTCGGCGGAGGCGTACTCGGGGTGCGAACCCACGTCAAGGTAGAGCCTACCGCCGTTGGGCAGGAAGACGTTCGTTGAACGCCACTGATCCAGGACGGGCTTGAAAAGGGCGGCGGCGGACTCTTCGATGCTCAGCCGACCGAGCCCGTGCGGGACGTAGCTGAGCCCGAATTCGCTTTCAATGCCGAAAATACGGTGTTCCATGATGCTGACCCGGCGCGCAGGTGCGCCGGTTACTCGCCGCCCTTCTGGACGAAGCCGGTGACGAAATCTTCAGCGTTCTCAGCGAGCAGGCCGTCAATTTCGTCGAGCAGGTCGTCGACCTCGCTCACGTCAGAGACAACGTGGGAGGCGGCGAGGGTCAGTTCCTGCTCCTGCTCGGCTGCGGTGGTTTCGGTCTGCTGTGCGCTGATGCGTTCGCGGCTCATGGTTCTCTCCTCAAGGGGTTTTCGGTTGTGGACAAATAAGTTTTTAGTGGGGTTGGGTGCGGGGTATAAGGGTTTTGGTACCCGGACCTTACTGCACCCCGCCTGTGGGTTATGTGGTTTTTACTCTTCTGAATGGGGGTATTCGCCCCGGGGAAGAATGTGAGTTTATGTGGGTTTAGGGGGTGTGCTGCTAGCGCAGGCGGTTCAGCAACGCATCCGAATGGTTTACCTCATCCAGCAGCGGCTCCACCTGGGCGGCACCGTAGCGGGTCGGCTCCATCATCGTAAAACGAGTCAGATCCTTCGAATACCTGCCGCGGCACGAGACCGTATCCCAGTTAATACCCAGAATCTCCTCCGGCCAGCGGGACATCAGCGTGCCACGTAAAAACGCGCGCGTCTCACGCGGCGGCTCGGTCGTCGCACGCTCAATCTGCTCCGCAGAGAACAGCGTGCGCATACGGCCACGCGCCACCAGACGGTGATACAGGCTCTTCGACGGGTCAATATCAGCGTACTGCAAATCCAAAGCCTTCAACTTCGGATTCGCATAATCTACGCCCTGAGCGACATAACCGCGCACCAGCGCATACTTCGCCACCCAATCCAGACGATCCGCCAGCGAGAGCGGGTTGGTTTCCAGGGCATCCAGAACCTCACCCCACAGGTTGAGGATCTGCGCGGTCGCAGCATCCACACCCGCCGGGTTCGACTCCTCGTGCGCACGGGAGGCCTCATAGTAGGCGCGCTGAATCTGCAGGGCGCTCGCCGAACCACTCGTGGACACCGGGTTCGGCAGGGTCGCCGAAGACGGCGCCAGCGGCAGCTGAACCGACAGCGACAAATCGTGGCTGACCGCGTGCATCGCCGCCACCGGATCAGACAGACGCACACCCGGCAACACGGGGTGCTGCTCGCTGTGCGACTCAATCAGGTTCATCACCAGCGCCGCCGTACCAAACTTCAACAGGTTCGAATAGTGCGACATGTTCGCATCCGCCGGAATCACGTGCAGGCGGCGGTACTTCGACTCATCCGCATGCGGCTCATCGCGCGTATTCACAATCGGACGGCGAATCGTGGTCTCCAGACCAATCGTGCGCTCAAAGAAATCAGCACGCGAACTAATCTGAAAACCCGGAACCTCACCGTGCGTACCAATACCCACACGGCCCGCACCCGTAAAAATAGCGCGGGTCGCAAAGAACGGCAGGAGCGCATCCGCAACCTGCTCAAACGGAACGTCACGGCTAATCAGGTAGTTTTCGTGGGCGCCGTACGACTGGCCCTTCGAATCGGTGTTGTTCTTATACAGCTTCACCTGCGGCAAATCCTGCGCGTGATTGCCCAGCTCCACCAGCGACTCGTACGCCAGCGCGTCACCGGCAGCGTCATAGAGCACCGCGTCGGCGGGGCTCAGCACCTCGGGCGAAGAATACTCCGGATGCGCGTGGTCCACGTACAGGCGCGCACCGTTGGGCAGGATCGCGTTCATGGTCACGCGGTCCCAATCCAGACGCTCCGGGAAACCACCGCGGCCGTGTACGCCGGCGAGCGCATCCAGGGCGCTGCGCGGCTCGGCGGGCTCACCCGGTGCCTGAACGCCCGCCTCACGCATAATCTCCAGGGCGATGTCTTCGCTGGTCAGCTCGGTGCGGGTGTGCGTCATCTGGCTTGAGTGGGCGGTGGAGGCGTCCTGCACTTGACCGAAGGCATCACGCAGCGGCGACTCGGACTCACCCAGCCACTGACCCTCGGGGGTGGTGGTCGAGTAGTTCTCTGCCTGGCGTGCCTGCTCGGCGGTCAGCTCATCCGCCAGGGCGCGGCGCTGCAGCTCCTCGCGGAAGGCGGCGCCGCGGCGGAAGGCGAGCTTGGCGTAGGTGTTGACCACCAGTGCGGACAGCACGGTCGGGTTGGTGCCCGGCGCGGAGGGGGCGATGACGCCGTACTCGGTTTCGGCACCCATAATGCGGTGCACGCCGTAGCTGGGGGTGGAGTTCATGGGGTTCTCCTGAAAAGTTCTATACCATCTAAAGGCTTTGGACCTGCGGTAATGCTGGGTTGATGCGGGATAAGCGCGGGGTGTGGGCTGATCGCGCAGTTGAGTGGGCGCGCGGTTTAGCGCGGCGGCTCCACCGACACCAGGCGGCCACGCACACCGGCAACGGTGAGCGCATCCTCAATATCGGGCAGCGGCGGCAAGTCCACCTGATCCTCAAACTCGGCGCGTACCGCCTCCAGCAGGTGGCGGGTACCAATACCAACGCTCGAGGCGTCCGCACCGGCGGTCAGCGCCTGCAGCTGCTCCTTAATCGCGGCCTTCTTTGCGCGGTCCACAATGTTGCGAATCACCGCGCCCGAAGCGAAATCGCCGCGGTACAGCGTGTGAGTGGACAGGTTCGCGCTCGCACCAGAACCAACGACCATGGAAGAATCCACGGTCGCCACAGCGTACGCGGTGGAGGGGGTGCGCGCGTACAGCTGACCTGCCGCCGCCGCAATCATCGCGGTCAGGGCGGCGCGGGTCGAACCGGCGGCTGCGACCTCCTCAGTGTCCAGGGGCAGGTCCTCGGTCAGGTACAGACCGAAAATCTCTGCCGCACCGGCGGCATCCGGGCGGTTAATGCGAATCTTCAGGTCGAGTCGGCCCGGGCGCATCACCGCGGCGTCAATCAAGTCTTCACGGTTGGTCGCACCAATAACGATGACGTTCTGCAGCGACTCCACACCGTCAATTTCGGCAAGCAGCTGCGGCACGATGGTCGTTTCAATATCGGAGGAACGACCCGAACCGCGCATACGGAACAGGGACTCCATCTCGTCGAAGAACACGACGACCGGGTGGCCTGCCTCCGCCTTTTCACGGGCGGCAACAAAAATATCGCGGATCTGACGCTCGGTCTCACCGACGAACTTATCGAGCAGCTCGGGGCCCTTAATGTTCAAGAAGTAGCCGCGAGTAGCCGAACCCGGGTTCAGCGCAGCCGCACGAGCCGCCAGGGAGTTCGCCACAGCCTTAGCAATCATGGTCTTACCGTTACCGGGAGGACCGTACAGCAGAATGCCCTTGGGCGGCGCTAGGTGGTAGCGCTCAAAAATCTCGGGGTGCAGGTACGGCAGCTCCACCGCGTCGCGGATCTGCTCAATCTGCGCGCCCAGGCCACCAATCTGCTCGTAGGTGACGTCCGGAATCTCTTCCAGAACCAGCTCCTGCGAACGAGAAGCGGGAACCTGCGAAGTCAGCATGCGGGTGCGGGTGTCGAGGGTGACCGCGTCACCGGTGCGCAACTGCTCAATGTCGAGGGAACCAGCCACGCGCGCCACTTGTTGAGCACCCGAAGAGGTATCAACCAGCACGCGCTGCTCATCCAGCACCTCGCGCACGGTCACCACGTCACCGAAGGGTTCGGTATCCAGGGCAACAACCGCCTCGGTCTTGTCGTTGAGCAGCACGGTCATGCCGGGGGTCAGCGTGGACAGGTCAATGAGCGGGGACACGGGAATACGCATCATGCGGCCGCTCACCTGAACATCCAGGTACGTATCAATCTCGGCGGGGGTCTTATCATCAGCGACCTGCTCGTAGGTCATGGTCTGACCCTCATGCACCGCCAGCACAATCGCCGAATTCAGCGGCGGCATAACATTCTGCGACAGGGACGCGCGCAGACGCTCCACCTGGTAGCGCATGCTGGTGATTGCCTCAACGAGCTTGCGGTTCTTCTCCCCCGCACCACGAATCTGTCGGCTCATATTGTCGCGGGTTGCCTCCGCCGCGGAAAGTCGACGCAGCACGGCGTCATACTCCTGCGCGCTGACGGGCTGACTGCCGGGCAGGGAGGTCGACCCGAAAGCAGCCGAGTAGTGCGGTGCCGCGCTGGCTGCACTGTGGGCGGTGCCGTACTGGGGGGTTCCTGCCTGATCTGCAGATTCGTGGGTGGACACGGTAGCTCCTTTAGCTGTTCGTCCTTGTCGGCGGCTACTCGGTGCGGGTGGTTGGGCACAGTGAGTAGCCTGGTGAGTGCACTGCGGGGGCTCCAGGCAACGCCCGTGCCCCCGCAGGTCAAAGGTGGTTCAAATTATTCGGCGGATTCAGTCGCCTCAGCTGCTGCGCCGTTGTTCTGCTCAGACTCCATGGCGTTTTGCGCGGTACCGTTCTGTTCGAGCGCAATCTCGTTCGCGCGTGCGGCGTGAGCGGCAAGGTTCTTCGCATCGCGGGCTGCGCGGCGAATCTTCTTATCGGTCACCTCACGCTCACCCACGTTCATGGGAATCCACGCGTTCATATCCTCTTCAGAGAAATCAGTCTTGGACGCGCGACGCTTCGGTGCCAGACGCACCGCACCGTCAGCCAGGCGACGAGCCACGACCAGGAACGCGGTGTGTGCAACCATGCGGTGGTCGGGGCGGACCGCCAGGCCCTCCACGTGCCAGCCACGCACAATGGTTTCGTCGCATTCGGGTTCGGTGAAGCGGCCGTCCAGGCGCATGCCCTCAACCAGGCGGGACATCTGGGTCACGGTCGCAACGTAGCAGATGAGCACGCCGCCGGGTGCGAGCGCCTCCGCAACAGCGTCCAGGCATTCCCAGGGTGCGAGCATGTCGAGTACGACGCGGTCGACGCTGCCGGGCTCCTCAACCTGCGGCAGGGTGTCCTGCAGGTCGCCGATGCTCAGCTTCCACGCCGGGTGGGGGCCACCGAACATGGTTTCAATGTTGCCGCGGGCGACGTCTGCGAACTCTTCACGACGTTCGAAGGAGTGCACGCAACCGTAGTCGCCGACTGCACGCAGCAGCGCGATGGACAGTGCACCGGAGCCGACGCCGGCCTCGACGACGCGTGCGCCGGGGAAGATGTCTGCCTTGACGATAATCTGGGCGGCGTCCTTGGGGTAGACGACGGCTGCGCCGCGCGGCATGGAGAGCACGAAGTCCTTGTAGAGGGGGCGCAGCGCCTGGTAGAGGATGCCGTGAGTGTTGGCGATGACGGTGCCTTCGGGTGCGCCGATGAGGTCATCGTGCTTGAGGAAGCCCTTGTGGGAGTGGTATTCGCCGCCTTCGGCGAGGGTAATGGTGGTGATGCGGCCGCGTTCGTCAGTGATTTGGACGCGCTCGCCGGGGCGGAAGGGGCCGCGGCGGTTGATTGCGCCGGTGGGGGTGTGGGTGCCGCTGCTCACGGGGTGATTCTCCTCGGGTTTGGGTCAGTCTGTGCTGTTCGCGCTGTGCGGCGAACTGTGGACGGAAAAAGTCCTTTTCTATTTTAGCGGAGTCTGCAAATCGGCTGTGGCGCATTACCCCGCGGGCGTGATAACCAGTCATCAGGTTCTACAACCGGTTAAACGCATAAGGGGTGGGTGACCCTGGAGTTATTCCAGAGTCACCCACCCCTTTCGTTGTTCTCAGAAGCCCTACGCTTCCTCCTGCGCCTCGTACGCGCGAACCTCAGCTAACATCTCTGCGGCAAGCGCATCGACCGTCTCACGGTCATACGGGCGGAAAGCGTACAGCTCCTCCATGACCGACGAAGCCATCTTAGAGGACCACGCCCAGGCGTGCCACCAGGATGTCACGCACCAGCGCGCCACCGCCGACGGTGGTGTCCGCCAGAGCCTTCACAGCCCACGCATCCACAGCCGCCAACGCCGCCGGAGCGTTCAGGTCCTCGCCAAGTGCCTCACGCACAGTGGTCAGCAGCTCAACAGCCGCCTCATCGGTGACACCTTCGGAACCCTCACGGCCCTCAGCCACCGACACCGCATGACGGTAGGTGTCCAGGCGAGCCTTCGCGTGTTCCAGGAGCTCATCAGTCCAGAACCAATCCGAACGGTAATGCTGACCCATAATCGCCAGACGCACCGCGTTCGCATCCTCACCGGCTGCACGCAGACGCGAAACCAGCACCAGGTTACCGCGGGACTTGCTCATCTTGTGGCCATCCAAACCGACCATGCCGGTGTGCGCGTAATGCTTAGCGTGCGGGCGTGCAGACACAGCCCACGAATGGCCCGCACCCAAATCATGGTGCGGGAACGTTAAGTCGTTACCGCCAGCCTGAACGGTCAGCGAACCATCCACAAAACGGCGGGCAATCATCGTGCACTCGATGTGCCAGCCGGGGCGGCCCGCGCCCAGCTCGCCGGCATCCCAGCTCGGCTCGCCCTCACGCTCAACACGCCACAGCAGCGGATCCAGTGCATCACGCTTACCGGCACGGTTCGGGTCGCCGCCGCGCTCAGCGAAAATCTCCAGCATCTCATCACGGGTCAAGTGGCAGACCTCGCCCGGTGCCCACGAGTAGCCCTCAGCGTTCGCGGGCAGCTCACGCACAGCCTTCAGATCCAGGTACACGTCACCGTCAGGATGCACCACACCCTGCTCGTCCGTGAAACCGGGCACGCGGTACGCCAGGCCGCGGCGGAACAGGTCCTCAATCAGCGGGAACAGCCACTCAATGGACTCCACCACACCCACATAGTGCGCCGGCGGAATCACGTTCAGCGCCTTCATATCGGTGCGGAACAGCTCCGTCTGATCCTCAGCCAGCTCACGCCAACCAACATTCGTCGCGGTCGCACGCTCCAGCAGCGGGTCGTCCACATCGGTCACGTTCTGCACGTAGGTGACCGGCACGCCCGCATCCAGCCAGGCGCGGTGCAGCAAGTCAAAAGCAACATAGGTGGAGGCGTGACCCATATGCGTCGCGTCGTACGGGGTGATACCGCAAACGTACAGGCTCGCCGCCTTATCCTCCTGAACCTGAACAATCTCACCAGCCGCGGTATCAAAAATACGCGGCAGCGCAGCCTGACCGGGCAGAGTCACAGAGGCGGGGGCATCCCAAGCTCGCATGGGTTTCCTTTCCGTAAAAACGCCCACAACCGGTGGACGCGCCACACCCGCCGCCCAACCTCAAGGCATGCGGGTGCCAAAAAATCTACTCCAATAAGAATACCCGCCCGTGAGAAACTCACGGACGGGTATGTCATATCACGCTGAGGGCTAAAGCCTTAGAACGCCGAAGAAGTAGCGTTCAGAACGCCAGTGCCCAGACCAACGAAAATCAGGATACCGAGCGCAATACGGTACCAGATGAAAATGCCGTAGGACTTCGACGACACGTACTTCAGGAACCAGCCAATCATCAGGTAACCCACCACAAACGCAACCAGAGTAGCCACGATAGTCGAGGGAATACCGTAGAAGCCGGTAGCTTCCTCGCCGGTGACCACCTTGAAGGTCTTGTACAGGCCAGACATGAACACGGCGGGCATGGCCAGCAGGAACGAGTAACGTGCCGCAGCCTCACGGGTGTAACCCATGAACAGACCCGCAGTAATCGTACCGCCCGAACGGGAAACACCCGGGATCAGTGCCAGCGCCTGTGCGCAACCGTACAGCAGGCCGTGACGGAACGTCAGGTCCTTCAGCTCACGCTGCTCGCGGCCAAAACGGTCCGCAAGACCCAGGAACACAGCGAAGACAATCAGCATAGTCGCCACAATCCACAGGCTACGGAACTGGGTGTCAATGTAGTCTTCCAGCAGCAGGCCCAGAACGCCGATGGGCAGGGAGCCAATAATAATCAGCCAACCCATGCGGGCATCCGGGTCATTGCGCGGTACACGACCGGTAAGAGCGCCAAACCACGCCTTCACAATGCGCACAATATCGCGCCAGAAAAAAATCAAGACCGCGGTCTCAGTACCCAGCTGGGTGATTGCGGTAAACGCGGCGCCCGGGTCAGCCTTCTCCGGCAGAATCTGGCCAACAATGTTCAGATGCGCCGATGACGAAATCGGCAGAAATTCGGTCAGGCCCTGAACAAAGCCCAAAATAATTGCTTGAATCCATTCCACGCATTCAAGGATACAGGAGGTGCACCCGCCCGGGGCGGTTCGCCGAAGGTGATGTGGAACTTCCGCAAACCGCCCCGTCCACACTGTGAAACGCTCAGGGTGCCGTTTCAGGAGGTACACCGCGGTGCATCCGGGGCTTATCCACGGCTCATCAACGGCTCCTCCACGGTTCAAGGAGGCCGCGCAAACACCTCAAATGCGCGCTCTCCGGCGCAAGCGTACTAGCCGCACGACCAGTCAAAAACACCGGTCTCAAAATCAAAAACAGCGCTACCGCACCCAAAATTCAGCACATCAAACTCATCGAACTCAATATAACGAGCCGTCAGACCCTCCGGCAGAGCCTGCGCATAAAAATGAGTGCCACCCAGGTGAGTACCCACCGCAATCAGCGGCTTCGCCCACTCAAACCACGCCGAATCCTCAGCATCCCAATCGAAAGGACTCAGATAACCAGTCTGCGGGTCAACATTCTCAAACACATCACTGGGGACCTTACCGGCATTCGGATCATCCGTCGGAACCCACCCCACAAGAGCAGGCTTACGGTCCAGCGGCTGCTGACGATCCGCCAAAGCCCAGGCGCTGAAGCTCTCCTCCTCACCACGATGCTCACCGGGCCGGCGCACATCCTGCGGCGGCGGCGTGCGGGACGAGAACTCCTCCTCACTCAGGTACAGCACCGCAAACTCAGCATCCAAAATATCGCGCAACAACAACTGATACGGATGCACCCGCGCCTGCGCATACTGCACCTCAAACGGGTCATCACTAGCAGCATTAGCAACACCCTCAGTCGCCTCATCCTCAGCGAACTGGCCATCACCGGCGAAGAAAGAGAACGCCACAACGTCCGGATACTTCTGCGCATCCGGCAGGTACTCCCCCGGCAACCTCACCGTAAAAATATGCTGCATCGGCAAACCAGTAAACGTACTGCGCGGCCACTGATCCTGCTCAATACCGGGACCGGTCGAACCCACCCAGCCAGCCTCCCACACCTCGGTGGAACCTGCAGGCAGAGCAGTATCATCACCACCGCACAGCTCATAATTCCAGGCACGGACAGAAGAATCGGTGTCCGCCGCATCAACGGGGCTAAACACCATCGCGTAGCTTTTCATGAGAGTTCCTCTCTGCAGATTATTCGCCTCAGAGCACGCCGATGCACACAACACCTGCGCACATTAAACGCATAAGGGCGGGATACATACTCCCAGTATGCATCCCGCCCCCACATCATGCACGGTCAACGGTCACCAGCCAGCGGTCACCCGCAAACCTTGCACAAAGCATGTACGGCTATCGCCTACGCCTGACGCTCATCACGCAGCGCACGGTTCACAGCCGAAATCATCGCCTTCAAAGCCGCACGAGTCGTCGAGCTGTCCACGCCAATACCCCACAGCACGCGAGAACCAACAGCAGCCTCAACGTAGCAGGCAGCGTTAGCAGTCGACGAAGACGACATGGTGTGCTCCGAATAATCCATCACGCGAATATCCACGCCCTCGCCCGAAAGGATGTTCTGCAGAGCATCCACCGGACCGGTACCCGAAGCAGTACGAGTGTACGTGTGACCATCAATGTTCAGACCAACACGCAGAGTAGTCGCACCGGTATCAGCCGAATCAATATTAATCGACTCAATACGGTACTTACCCCAACGGTTCTGCGGATCCGGAGCCGGCAGGTACTCATCCGCGAAGATGTTCCACAGCTTCTGGCTGGTCATCTCGCCGCCCTCAGCGTCAGTACGAGCCTGAACAATCTTCGAGAACTCAACCTGAGCACGACGCGGCAGATCCAGGCCGTGATCCTGCTTCAGCAGGTACGCCATACCGCCCTTACCGGACTGCGAGTTCACACGAATAATCGCCTCATAGGTACGACCCAGATCGCGAGGATCAATCGGCAGGTACGGAACCTCCCAGTACACCTCGTCCACGGTCTTACCCGCCTCAGCAGCGGTACGCTCCAGAGCCTCAAAGCCCTTCTTAATAGCGTCCTGGTGAGAACCAGAGAACGCAGTGAACACCAGATCGCCACCATACGGCGAACGCTCGTGCACCTTCAACTGGTTGCAGTACTCAACAGTCTTACGGATACCGTCAATATCAGAGAAATCAATCTGCGGATCAATACCCTGGGTGTACATGTTCAGACCCAAAGTCACCAGGTCAACGTTACCGGTGCGCTCGCCATTACCGAAAAGGCAACCCTCAATACGGTCAGCGCCCGCCAGGTAACCCAGCTCAGCAGCAGCCACGCCGGTACCGCGGTCATTATGCGGGTGCAGCGACAGCACAATGTGCTCGCGGTGGTTCAGGTTGCGGTGCATCCACTCGACAGAGTCGGCGTACACGTTCGGGGTAGCCATCTCAACGGTAGCGGGCAGGTTCACAATCAGCTCGCGGCCGTTCTGACCGACCTCCAGCTCCTCAGCCACAGCGTTCACCACGCGAGCCGCGTACTCCAGCTCAGTGCCGGTGAAAGACTCGGGCGAGTACTCGTAGATGACCTTAGTGTCAGAGATCATCTGCTCTTCGTACTTGCGGCACAGGCGCGCACCCTGCAGGGCGATATCCAGCACGCCCTCCTGATCCTGGTTGAACACCACGCGACGCTGCAGAACGGAGGTCGAGTTGTAGAAGTGCACAATCGCCTGCGGTGCGCCCTCAATCGCCTCAAAAGTGCGGGCAATCAGGTGCTCACGCGCCTGCACCAGAACCTGAATGGTCACGTCCGAAGGAATGTGGCCGTCCTCAACGAGAGTGCGCACAAAATCAAAGTCAGTCTGCGACGCCGAAGGGAAACCAACCTCAATTTCCTTGTAACCCATCTTCACCAGCAGCTTGAACATCGCAAGCTTACGGTCGGTGTCCATGGGGTCAATCAGCGCCTGGTTGCCGTCACGCAGATCCACTGCGCACCAGCGCGGAGCCTTCTCAATGACCTTATCCGGCCAGGTGCGGTCCGGCAGGTCAACGACAATCTGCTCGTGGAAAGGGCGGTACTTGTGTACCGGCATGGGGCTGGGCTTCTGGTGGTTTTTCATGATGAATTTCCTGTTGGTTGGTCCGTCTCGCTCTACCCCAATTGTGGGGCTCGTACCGTGCCGGGTATCGGTCCCCGGCAGCCGTGGTCAAGGCGGTGCATCAGAAAGGATGCAAAGGTGAGATGCCGCGTCAAAAAGCCGGAACGGTTGCGGCAGATTCTAGTGTGCCCCGTTCCGGCGAATAAGCAGCAGGTTCACTGCCTGGCGGGTAACCCCGCGCATGCTCTCACCGTCAATAGTCATGCCTCCACGCTATCACAGGCGTCGGAGGCGGTGGCAGGGCACCCGGGAAGCCGTCCATCATCTGGAAAGCGTTAACGGCAAAGGGGCGTAGCCACCATTTCTGGCGCTACGCCCCTCACTCAAAATTCACGTATCTGCGCTATGCCCTAGCTACAACCTAGTAGGCGAAAGCAGTCTGGCACTTGTGCTGATCAGCAGTCTGACCGGTCGCGTTACCCGCAATCGCAGCCTCCTGCTTCTCCATCGCCTCACCGGACGGGAAGTCAGTACCAATCGTCACAGACACGCCCAGAACCTCTTCAGTCGCCACCACGCGGGTCACGTTCAGCTTCGCGGCGATTTCCTTCGCCTCCGCCTCGTAACCGGTCGAGTAGAACACCGTGGTGAAGTTCGTCGGGTTAGCCGAAGTACCGGGAGTAACATTCGTGTAGCCTAGGCCCTCAATCACCGAAGCGATCGTAGCCGAGCGACCATCCAGACCGGTCGCGTTGTACACGTTCACCGGAACCGTACGATCCAGCTGAACCGGAGCGGCAGAAGTAGCCGGTGCCTCCGGAGCCTTCTCTTCCTTCAGCGACTTATCATCACGCAGACGCTGGAACACGTTCGCAGCATCCGCAGAAACCTGCAGGCGGTTCTCATCCTGGCTCCACGGCTCAGTCGGCACCGTCGCAAACACAACATTCGACAGGTCCACGCCGCCGAGAGCCGCACCAACACCCACCAGAGTGCTGATATTGCCCAGGTTCTTATCCACCGTCACGTTCTGAGTAATCGCCTCAGCAATATTAATCAGACGGCCTGGATTCGACAGAGTACCCTCGCTCTTCACCTTACGTAGCAGCGAAGACAAGAAGCCCTGCTGAGCCTGAATACGACCAATATCGGAACCATCCGAGAAGCCGTGGCGGCTACGCAAAAACGCAAGAGCCTGCTCACCCTCAACAGTGGAAGTACCCGCAGGAAGCTTCAGACCGCTGTACTCGTCATCAATCGGAGCGTCCACACAGACCTGAACGCCACCAACAACCTTCGACAGCTCCTTCACAGCGTTAAAGTCCACCAGCATAAAGTGGTCAATATTCACGCCGGTCAGCTTGCTAATGGTCGCCACAGTACAACCGGCACCACCGCGAGACAGAGACTCGTTAATCTGAACGTTCTCCTCAGCCGGGTACACGGTGCCGCTCTCAGGGTCAGTACACTGCGGCACATCAACCATCAAGTCACGCGGGAACGACAGCACGCTCACGTTCTTGCGGTCCTTGCTGATCTGCAGAAGCATCATCACGTCCGCGCGAGCCTCAGAATTGCGGTCATCCTCATTACCGTACGCGCCGTTATTGCCCTTACGGGTATCGGAACCAATCACGAGAATGTCCAAAGCGCCGTTCTCCAGGCCGTCCTTGTAATTGCTGATGTTCAGCTCCTGAGTATGCAGATTATTGCGCATACGCAGAGCCAACACGCCACCAAAGCCAACAACAATGACGAGCATGCAAGCAGTAAGCAGAGCAATCCACTTATTGCGATTTGAAGTCATCACCGTCGTGCGCATATGACGACCGGTGCTTCGTAAACGAGGTGCCTGGGGCATACCTTTTCTCTTTCTGCCGGTGAGCAAGTGCTTTCTCAGAGTAACACTCTTCCCTATGAGCGCCGAATGAGTAGGAAAACTACTAGAATCCCAGGCGATTCAACGCACGCGCGTCAGACTGCCATTCCTTCGCAACCTTCACATGAATATTCAGGTAAATGCGGGTACCGAGCATCGCCTCAATCTGCTCACGAGCCTTCGTACCAATCTTGCGCAGATTCGAGCCGCCCTTACCGATAATGATGTACTTCTGCGACTCACGCTCCACAAACAGGTTCACGTGCACATCCAGCAGCGGGTTATCCGCCGGGCGGCCCTCACGGAACTGCATCTCCTCAACCGTCACAGCAATCGAGTGGGGCAGCTCCTCGCGGGCACCCTCCAGAGCTGCCTCACGCACCAGCTCCGCAATGAGGGTTGCCTCCGGCTCATCGGTCAGCTCACCCTCGGGGTACAGCGGCGGCGACAGCGGAGTGTACTGCGCCAGCAGGTCAGCGACCGCATCCACCTGGAAATGCTTCACAGCAGACACCGGGATAATCGCAGCCCAGCCGCCCTTACCGTCAACCGGCATCGGCTCAGACACCTCACCCGCACGGCGCTTAGCCGCAGGACCCGAACCCTTCGCGAAAGGCACAGCATCATTCTTGCCGCCCTTACCCTTGGGGCCCTTACCCTTCTGCTTCGCACGATGCGCGGCACGCTTAGCACGAGCCGCACGCTCAGCGCTCATGACCTCCTCGCCGAGCGCCTCAACAGCCAGCAGCTGCTCACGCAGCTCCTCAGAGCTCACAGTGTCAGCCTTCGTCACAATAGCAACCACCGGCTTATTGCTCGACGCCACCAGCTGCGACGCAATGTAACGGTCACCCGGACCAATCTTCTCATTCGCCGGAATGCAGAAGCCCAGCACATCCACCTGCGAAAGGGTGCTCGCCACCAGGTCGTTCAGACGCTCACCCAGCAGAGTGCGGGGGCGGTGAATACCCGGGGTGTCCACCAGAATCAGCTGGTACTCGTCCTTGTGCACAATACCGCGGATCGTGTGGCGGGTCGTCTGCGGACGGTTCGAGGTGATAGCCACCTTCTGACCGACCATAGCGTTCGTCAAAGTAGACTTACCCGCATTCGGGCGGCCCACCAGCGACGCGAAACCCGAACGGAAATCCGCCGGGTAGGTCGGTAGCGGGGTGCTCAAGTCCAGAGTGCTCAAATCGAGCGGGGTGTACTCCTGGTCCATTGTGTTTCTCCTTGTCAAACCCCGTGCGGGGTGTATGGGGTGCCAGCCTCATCTGCCTGCGCCTTCCGGGGGCGGGGCGGCCGGCTCAAAGTGTGTATGGGATGATGCGGCGTCTATGTTCGATGTCTAGCGGTTGCCGTGCTGATCGGTTGCAGGTTCAGCCTCAGCAGTATCTCCCGGAAGATCCGGATGCGCGTGCGGCTCAGCCACAGCGGGCGGATTGGTATCCACGCTGAGGATGTCAGCAACCTCAGACTTCGGGGAATTAGACGCCGGGGAACCTTCAGCACCCTGCTGCTCATCACGAGGCGGCTCATACCACGCCTGCAACATATCGACCTGGTGGCGGCGGCCCGACGAACCAATCGCACGAATATGAATGCCGTCAATCTCAATCTCAGAACCGACAATCGGCACCATACCCAGATGCTTAGCGAGCAGACCGCCCACCGTATCAACATCTTCATCGTCGAGTTCACGACCGAAAATTTCGCCCAGCTCATCAATACCCAGACGGGCAGAGAGACGGAACGTGCCGTCGTCATTCAGCGTGTACTCGGGGCGCTCACGGTCGTACTCATCAGAAATGTCACCGACCAGCTCCTCAATCAGGTCCTCAAGGGTAATCAGACCGGCGGTGCCGCCGTACTCATCAACAATGATTGCCACGTGCGTGGACTCACGCTGCATCTCACGCAGCAGGTCCATGGCGCGCTTCGACTCGGGCTCAAAACGAGCCGGGCGCATCAGCTCAACCACGGTCGGCAGGGCGGTACCCTCCGGAGACTCCGAATGCAGGATGAAGGCGCGCATCGCGTCCTTCAGGTAGAGCACGCCCAGAATCTCATCGCTCGAATCACCAATCACCGGCATACGCGAATAACCCGAACGCAGGAACAGGCTCAACGCCTCACGCAACGTGGTGTCGCGGCTAGCGGTGAGCATGTCGGTGCGCGGAACCATGAGTGAACGGATGCGGGTATCGTCCATCTCAAAGACGGACTGCACCATCTGCGCCTCGTCGTCCTCGATGGTTTCAGCGTCGGAGGCGCGGTCCAGGAACTCGCGCAGCTCCTCCTCATCGAACACACCCACCGGGGCCTCAGCCGAACGTTCCGGCGCCAGGCGCACACTGAGCTTATCGAGCAGACCGGTCGCCGGGCTCAGCAGAACCGACAGGTAGTGCACCGGGCGAGCCAGCACACGAATCGAGGCGACCGGACGGTTACGTCCCAGAGCACGCGCTAGCACATGCAGAATCGGGTAGCCCACCAGCGCAACGATCACGAGGGTCAGTACGACGGCGAGCGCGTGCACCTCGACCAGGTTCAGCAGGCAGGTCATGGTGGCGAGCACCGCGGCGGCTGCCGCAATGAGGCGGGTCAGGCGCAGCGGGTGCGTGTACGCCTCGGAGTCACCGTCGAGGGTGCGCTGCAGGACGCGGGCGCCGAGGGTGTCCGGGTGTGCCTCCACTGCCTCCTCAGCCTCGTTGTGCGGCAGGTAGGTGAACGCGGTTTCGGCGATTGCCGCGACCACGGTCAAGCAGAGCGCGAGAACGGCGAGGAGGGCTGTGAGTAGAATGTCCACGCCGCTCCCCTAGTGTCGGGTTTCGACCGGTGCCGGGCGGCCCAGGAACTCTTCGAGGATGGAGCGCTGAATGCCGAACATTTCAGCTTCCTCTTCGGCGGTGCCGTGGTCGTAGCCGAGGCAGTGCAGAATGCCGTGGGTGGTGAGCAAGCACAGCTCGTCCAGGGTGCTGTGGCCCGCGTCTGCGCCCTGACGTGCGGCGACGGGCGGGCAGAGGATGATGTCACCGAGCATGCCACTGGAGGGGTTTTCGGGGGTTCCCGGTTCCAGCTCGTCCATGGGGAAGCTCATCACGTCGGTGGGGCCGGGCAGGTCCATCCACTCGATGTGCACGCGCTCCATCTCGTCTTCGTTCACGATGGCGATGGACAGGTAGGTGTCATCGGCAAGGTGCATGCGCTTGAAAGCGTGCTCGACGAGGCGGGTGAGCACCTCGGTGTCTACCGCCTCGAAGGATTCGCGGACGAACGCGTCGGTTGCCGGGTCAGCACCGGTTGCGGGCTCTTCGCAGTCGAATTCAATCTCTGCCACCGTTTAGCGTCCTTCCGGGGTGGTCTGTGCGTTATCGGCGTTGGCCTGGCCCTTTTCAGCGTTCTTTTCGGAGCCGCCGTTAATGCCCGCGCGGTCCAGAAGCTTCTCGGCCGCAGCCTCGATGGTGGCGCGCTTGACCTTGCGGTTACGCTTGCGTTCCATCGCCTTCTGGTCCTCGCCCCACTGGTCGTAGGCGGAGACGATATTCGAGACCAGGGTGTGGCGCACCACGTCGGAGGATTCCAGGATGCTGAAGTGAATATCCTCCACACCCTGCAGAATGTTGCGCACCTGCTTCAGGCCGGATGCGGCGCCACCGGGCAGGTCAACCTGGGTGATATCGCCGGTGATGACCATCTTCGACCCGAAGCCCAGGCGGGTCAGGAACATTTTCATCTGCTCGGCGGTGGTGTTCTGCGCCTCGTCGAGGATGATGAACGCGTCGTTGAGGGTGCGGCCGCGCATGTACGCCAGCGGTGCGACCTCGATGGTGCCCGCCTCCATGAGCTTGGGGATGGTTTCGGGCTCGAGCATGTCGTGCAGCGCGTCGTAGAGCGGGCGCAGGTACGGGTCAATCTTCTCGTTGAGGGTGCCGGGCAGGAAGCCCAGACGCTCACCAGCCTCCACGGCGGGGCGGGTGAGGATAATACGGTTCACTTCGTGGCTCTGCAGCGCCTGCACAGCCTTCGCCATGGCGAGGTAGGTCTTACCGGTACCCGCCGGGCCGATACCGAAGATGACGGTGTTCGCGTCGATAGCGTCCACGTACTTCTTCTGGTTAATGGTCTTGGGGCGAATCGTGGTGCCGCGGGTGGAGAGGATGCTGGTGGACAGCGAGTGCGCCGGGTTGCTCAGTTCGTCGCCGAGCATGCCCATGAGGCGGTGAATGACCTGCACGGTAATCTGCGTGTCGTGGCTGGAGAGCACGCGCAGCTCGTTCAGCAGCTTTGCGGCGGTGTTGACGGCCTCGGAGGGGCCGGTGATGAGCACGTCCAGGTCCTTGGGGCGCAGGCTAATCTGCTCGAAGTAGTCCTCGATAATTGCCAGGTGCGCGTCCTGCGGGCCGAGCACGGCGATCATTTCTGCGGCGCTCTTGAAGGATACGGTGCGCGCGGTCGATAGAGGTCGGGAGGTAGTCATATGGGCTCCTTGGCTAGTGATGTATTTACAAGTATAGATGTGCGTGATGCACCACGCCCTGGTGGATGCCTGTCAGCTAGGTTCTATCAGCTGGGCTCTAGCAGGCGGTTTTACCGGTTGGACTTTAGCGGCGGCGCTCTACCAGCGGCCCAGCACCACGTTCAGGGTGCACATGGCGGCAGAACCGGCGGTGGAGGAACGCAGCACCTCATCGCCGAGTAGTGCCAGCTGCGCACCGGCATCGGTGAAGAGCTGCACTTCGCGGTCGCTGATGCCGCCTTCGGGGCCGACGAGCAGGTAGATTTCTTCGGGCAGGTTCTCTGCCTCGACAAGCTTGCGTGCCAGAGCGCTGAGGCGTTCGGTCGCCTGCTCATGCAGGATGAACACGGCGGCGGACTGCTCAGAGCCGGCTACTTCTTCAATGAGCTCCACCAGGTCGGCGGTGCTGTACAGGTCGTACACTTCGGGAATGAGTGCGCGGCGCGACTGCTTAGCCGCAGCGGTGACGGTGTTCTGCCACTTGATGTGTGCCTTGGAGGCGCGCTCCCCCTTCCAACGCACAATGGAGCGGTCCGCACTCCACGGAAGCACACCGTACACGCCCAGCTCGGTCGCGGTTTCGATGGCGAGCAGGTCGCGGCCGTCCTTCGCGAGCGCCTGCACCAGGTAGATGGAGGGCACGCTGCGTTCCTCGCACAGCTCCTGCACCTGAACGCTCACGCCGTCCGCGTTGATGGAGGCAACCGTACCGAGTGCGCGGCGGCCGGTGCCGTCACCCAGGTCGATGCGTTCGCCGAGCTCAAGGCGCTTGACGAGGGCATGCTTGCCTTCGGAGCCGCCGAGCGCGCAGGTGGCGCCGGGGGTGAGTGCGTCGTATTCTTCCGTGCTGATGTAGAAGATGGGGGCGCTCATGGTTCTCCTTGAGGTGCGGTTTGAAAGCGTGGGTAATGTGCGGGTGGCGTGAGAAATAGGTGTGTAGCTTAGCGCGGGCGCGTACAGCGCAATGCTGACAGCAGTGCTGACAGGAATGCGGCGGGGGCGGGTTGAGTACCGCACCCGCCGCATCCTCAGCTTGGTGTAGGAATCCTACTTGAACTGGTCCTTCAGGCGGGAGAAGAGGCCACCGCGGTGCTTGACCTGCGAACCTTCGGTGAGGGATTCACCGCGCAGGGCGGCGAACTGGCGCAGCAGTTCACGCTGTTCTTCGGTCATGTCGGTGGGGGTGACCACCTGGATACGCACCAGCAGGTCGCCGCGACGCTCGGTGCCGAGCACGGTTGCGCCCAGGCCGTTGAGGGTGATCACGTCGCCGCTCTGAGTGCCTGCGGGGATTGCAACTTCCTGGTCGCCGTCGAAGGTATTCAGCGGGATGGTGGTGCCCAGTGCCGCCGCGACCATGGGGATGTTCACGGTGGTGACCAGGTTGTCGCCCTCGCGGCTGAAGTACTTGTCACGCTTGACGTTCAGGTCAATGTACAGGTCGCCGTTGGGACCACCGTACAGGCCTGCCTCGCCCTTGCCGCGCAGGCGGATACGCGCCTGGTCGTGCACACCGGCGGGAACGTTGAAGGTCAGCGGCACGTCTTCACGTACGCGGCCCTGACCGTGGCATTCAGGGCAGGGGGTCTTGATGACGGTGCCGTAGCCGTGGCAGTCGGGGCATTCGACCTGCTGCATGACGGTACCGAGGATGGACTGCACACGGCGCTGCATGAAACCGTGACCGGAGCAGGTGGTGCAAGTTTCGGGCTGGGTGCCCTCTGCGGTACCTTCACCGTTACAGGATTTGCAGGTCACGGCGGAGCGACGCTCAATGGTCTTCTCAACACCGAACACGGCGTCCTGCAGGCTGATGGAGACGGTAATCAGGTCGTCCTGGCCCTGACGCATGCGGGATGCGGGGCCGCGGGCACCTGCCGCGCCGCCGGTGAACATGTTCAGCAGGTCCTCAAAACCGCCGAAGCCGCTGAATCCGCCGCCCGGGTAGCCGCCGCCTCCGGGGTAGCCTGCGCGGCCCTGTTCGTCGCCGGTGGTGTCATAGTTGCGGCGCTTTTCGGGGTCGGAGAGCACCTCGTAGGCGAGGGTGACGCGCTTAAACTCTTCGGCTGCGTCCTCGGAGGGGTTCACGTCGGGGTGCAGCTGGCGCGCCTTCTTTCGGTACGCCTTCTTGATCTCTTCGGGGCTGGCGTCGTTCGATACGCCGAGAGTATCGTAGTGGCTCATGCGTTTCCTTCCTCTCGAGACGATGGCGGTGCTCGATGAGTGCACCGCCAACAATGGTCGTATCAATTCTAGGGGATACTACCCTCGACCCGATACAATGGCTAGGCTGAATGGAGGTCGCTCCCGCTATCCGCTTAATCTGCGGTGCGCCCCGAACCCCGTTTTAGTTCCCCCGCCGGTTCCGTCTCACGGCTCCGTCTGATTGTTCTGTCTTATGGTTCCGGCGCTATCACCGCCCTGACTGGCTCTGCTGCCCCTACCGCCCCAAAGGAGAATACGTTGAGTACCCACCACTCCCCCTACGGCTGGGGTGCCCAGGATCTAAACGCCGCCCGCATGAGCCGCCAGGCGCCGGCCCCGCGTAAGGTGCCGCTGCGCCGCGGCCTGCTGATTGAGGATATTAACGGCTGGGTGGGTGAGGTTGTGAAGGCTGAACGCATCGGCGGTGCCCTGTTCTTCGGACTCGAGGACGCGAAGGGTCGCGTAAAGAATTTCCCGCTGGGTCCGGGCTACCTGATTGAGGGTGAGCCCGTTGAGATTGTCGCCCCGGTGGCGGCGAAGGAGCCGAAGCGCACGATTTCTCGCTCCGGTTCAATTGCGGTGAAGAACGCCCCGGCTAAGGTGGCGCGCGCCTCCCGCATCTGGGTTGAAGGTCTGCACGACGCCGAGCTCGTGGAGAAGGTCTGGGGCCACGATCTGCGCGTTGAGGGCATTGTTGTGGAGCCGCTGCACGGCGTGGATGATCTTGCCGGTGCCATTCGTGAGTTCGCGCCGGGCCCGGGCCGCCGCCTGGGTATTCTGGTCGACCACCTGATTGAGGGCACGAAGGAGCAGCGTATTGTTGCCGAGGCGCTGGCTGTGCCCGGTGCCGTCGGGCACGTGAAGATTGTGGGTCACCCGTTCATCGATATTTGGCAGGCGGTCAAGCCCTCGGTGCTGGGTTTGAAGGCGTGGCCGCAGGTGCCGCGCGGTGAGGACTTCAAGAAGGGCACGCTGCGTCGTCTGGGTCAGCCGCACGAAACGCAGGCGGATGTGGCGCAGGCGTGGAAGCATATTCTCTCCCGCGTTGACTCATACGCTGACCTGGATCCGACACTGCTCGGCCCGGTCGAATCGCTCATCGATTTTCTCACCGAGCCGGGTGCCTAACCGCACGCGAAACCCGCTATTGCGCCCCCGTCTGCGGGCGCAGGTGTGAATTTGCTCAGAACCTTTCCCTCGAGGGCATTATCCTGTGGGTTTTGTTCCCTAAAGCGGTACAATAGTTGAGCGTGTGGCATTGCCTCTGTGGGTTTATGTTGCACCATCACTACACTCTTAGGTCACCACCGCTCAAACGATTCACCTCCTCGGAGGGCAGGTCCACCGGCTTAGGTGATCACCACAAGAAACTTCTATCGAACCAGGATTTTCGTGACTAACGATGTTCGCCCGGCAACCGGGCCTCAGAAAACCCGTAAGATTAGCGTGATTCAGGACCGCAACCGTGCGACTTTCGCGCATTTCGGTGGCATTCTCGGCATCATCCCTTCCGCTGCGGTTTTCTACGTCAGCCGCAATAACGCGCCCTTCGCTGAGCAGGAGGCTCGCGAGGCAATGAACTTCACCCTCCTGCCCTCCATTGCTCTGGTGGCGCTGTGGGTCGTGTCGTTCCTGCCCGGCATGGGCAACATTGCCATGGTTCTAGGTGCGCTCGTGTGGCTGTTCATGGCTATTGCGTCGCTGCGTGCCGGTATTGAGGTGAATCGCGGTGAGCCGTACAGCTACCGTATGAACCCGCGCCTGCTGGACCGCTTCTACTCCACCGAGAACGCAGAATCCGCAGAATCCTAAGAACTGCCGGTCCTAAACCGCGCTGATAGCTTTTACGATGAACGCCCCGCACGTTGTGTGGGGCGTTTTCGTGTTTAAGTACTGCTGTTCTAAAGGCTACTGACGGAGGCGTTACCTTCGGTGGGATTGTGCCTGCTAGTTCTGCGCATGGAGGGCTTGCAGGTTCTTCTGTCGGGGCTTTTCTTCCCGACTTTTCTTCCGGGCTTTTCTTCCGGGCTTTTCTTTTAGGGCTTCTTGCCTAGTGCGCGTGAATTGCTGCAAACTCTACCGAATGGTGCTGTAGATAATCGTTGTTAAACGATCGTGGGCCCCTGTTACCAGGAGCCCACAACCGTATTCACTCAACTTCAGCAAAGACGAGAACACGCTGTTAGACATATACCGTCCTGCCATGACCTATTATGGCACAGCGTAACCTTCAACCACAACTTGAAATTGGGTGTTTTGGGAAAATTTTTTCTCAGGAAAGTATTCGAAAAATACGCACCCTAAAAGTGGTATGAAAGAGTGGAAAATTCTTTCGGCTAGTCCAGCACAAATGCGAACAATTAGCACGCTAGTGTAAGGTTTGGCGCTCCCCTGAAGCTCCCCCAAACAGCCCCGAAAAATTTTTTTAAAAGTTTTTTGAGACCCACGAAAACACCACGAAATCACCGAAATATTACGGCAATCCCGGGGTGCACGCCGCGTGCAGGCGGCGGCAGGGGTGGCGCCCAAGTGGAGCTGTAGCAGACCTGCACCAGCATGTCGCTCAGACTGAAAAGCCCCTTATCACGCAGGTATTTCTTAGTGCTCCTCGCGCTCTTCAGAGACTTCCGGAAGCAGCTCACGGGTAACTGCATCGCCCAGCAGGCGGCCCTTGAGGGTTAGTCGCACGTGGGCTTCAGGGTCAGGTTCAGCCTGAGAGGTCAAAGCGTCAGGCTCAATCAGAGCTTGAGAAACCAGCCAGCGCAGGGAGGCGCCCAGCTGCGCCTCATCGTGCACGGCGAGTAGCTCGTGCATCGCCAAGCCCTCACGCACACGAATCATGAGCATAATCGTCTCAAAAGCACGAGTGGCAGTGTCCAGCACCTCACGTGCCGCCGCCGGGGACTCCCCCGCACGCACCTTCTGCGCGTACGGCACCGGGTGCTTCACGTTCCACCAGCGGGTACCGTTCACATGCGAGTGCGCGCCGGGGCCGATGCCCCACCAGTCCTGGTTGCGCCAGTAGGCGAGGTTGTGGTCGCTGCGGGTGTCCTCGCTGCGCGAGTAGTTGGAGACCTCGTACCAGTTGTAGCCAGCTTCGGTGAGTAGCTCCTCGGCGAGCAGGTACATGTCCGCCATGAGGTCTTCGTCGGGCATGGTGTATTCGCCTCGGCGGATCTGCGCGGCAAGCTTCGTGCCGTCCTCCACGATCAACGAGTACGCGGAAATATGGTCCGGTTCGTAGGAGATTGCGGCGCGAACGCTGCGCTCCCACTGGTGCAGGGTCTCCCCCGGCGAACCGTAGATGAGGTCCACGGATACCTGCAGGCCGACCTCTTTAGCCCAGGCGACGACCTTCGGCACGTTCGACGGCGTGTGGGTGCGGTCGAGTACCTGTAGCACCTCGGGGACAACGGACTGCATGCCGAAGGATACGCGGGTGAAGCCACCGTCCTTGAGGGTTTGCAGGTCTTCGCGGGTGACGGAGTCGGGGTTCGCTTCGGTGGTGACTTCTGCGCCCTCGACGAGGCCGAATACGTCGATGGCTGCGTGCAGGATGCGTACGAGGTCGCGGGCGGGTAGTTTGGTGGGGGTGCCGCCTCCGAAGAAGACGGTGTGCATGGGGCGTTTTGCGACGCCGGATGCCTCGAGGGTGCGGGCGGCGAAGAGGATTTCTGCGATGGCATCGTCGGCGTAGGTGCCGAGGCCGATGCCGTCGCCGAAGTCTTCGGTGGCGTAGGTGTTGAAGTCGCAGTAGCCGCAGCGTACGGAGCAGAAGGGGATGTGTACGTAGAGGCTGAAGTCGCGGGTTTCGCATCCTGCCGCGCTGGTGGCGGGGATGCGCCCGTCGCGGGGTGCGGGGGCGCCGGTGGGCTGGGCGGGCATTCTGCCTCCTGGAACTAGGTGTGGCGGTTGGGGGAATCAAATATGGGCACCGCGCATGCGGCTACGCGGGTGGCATCAACAGGCGACGTATCAACGGGCAGTGTATCAACAGACAGCGTGCAGAGAACCCGGCGGTACACGAGGCACCAGCCGGGTTCTCCACAATCAACAGGTCAGCACACAGCCGGAAAAGCTACAAAGCAGCGAAAGGCTACTTCTTCTTTTCCTTCTCCTCGCTCGAAGACAGTGCCGCAATGAAGGCTTCCTGAGGAACCTCCACACGACCGACCATCTTCATGCGCTTCTTGCCTTCCTTCTGCTTCTCCAGCAGCTTACGCTTACGCGAAATATCGCCACCGTAACACTTCGAAAGAACGTCCTTACGCATCGCACGAATATTCTCGCGGGCAATAATACGCGAACCGATAGCCGCCTGAATCGGCACCTCAAACTGCTGACGAGGAATCAGCTCACGCAGCTTAGAAGTCATCATCAGGCCGTACGAGTACGCCTTATCGCGGTGAGTAATGGCGCTGAACGCGTCCACCTTCTCGCCCTGCAGCAGGATGTCGACCTTCACCAGGTCAGCCTCTTCCTCACCGTCGAACTTCCAGTCCAGTGACGCATAACCGCGGGTACGGGACTTCAACTGATCGAAGAAGTCGAACACGATCTCTGCCAGGGGCAGGCGGTAACGCATCTCCACACGATCCTCGGACAGGTAATCCATGCCGCCGATCTGGCCGCGGCGAGCCTGGCACAGCTCCATAATCGCGCCAATGTACTCGCTCGGGGCAATAATCGTACACGCCACCATGGGCTCGCGAATCGTCGCGACCTTACCCTCGGGGAATTCGCTCGGATTGGTCACGCGCTTAGCGTTACCGGCCTCATCCACCACGTCGTAAATAACGTTCGGCGCGGTCGAAATCAGGTCCAGGTTGAACTCGCGTTCCAGGCGCTCACGCACAATCTCCAGGTGCAGCAGACCCAGGAAGCCACAGCGGAAACCGAAGCCCAGAGCGGCAGAAGTCTCCGGCTCATAAATCAGCGCAGCGTCGTTAAGCTTCAGCTTATCCAGCGCGTCACGCAGCGCCGGGTAGTCCGAACCATCAATCGGGAACAGGCCAGAGAACACCATCGGCTTGGGGTCCTCGTAACCGCCCAGGGACTCCTGCGCAGGCTTCGCGGCGGAGGTGACGGTATCACCCACACGGGACTGACGGACATCCTTCACACCGGTAATGAGGTAACCCACCTCGCCCACGCCCAGGCCCTTCGACGGGACAGGCTCAGGGGAAATCACGCCGATTTCAAGCAGGTCATGCTCAGCGCCGGTAGACATCATCTTAATCTTCTGGCGCGGCTGCAGGCTACCGTCCACAACACGCACATAGGTGACCACGCCGCGGTACGAGTCGTACACCGAGTCAAAAATCATGGCACGCGCCGGGGCGGATGCGTCACCCTGCGGGGCGGGAATCGCCTCCACAATACGGTCCAGCAGAGCCTCAACACCCTCACCGGTCTTACCCGATACGCGCAGAACCTCGTCCGGCTCGCAACCAATCAGGTTCGCCAGCTCCTCAGCGTACTTATCGGGCTGAGCCGCGGGAAGGTCAATCTTGTTCAGCACCGGGATGATGGTCAGATCGTTCTCCATCGCCAGGTACAGGTTCGCCAGGGTCTGAGCCTCAATACCCTGGGCGGCGTCCACAAGCAGAAGCGCACCCTCACACGCAGCCAGGGAGCGGGACACCTCATAGGTGAAGTCCACGTGGCCGGGGGTGTCAATCATGTTCAGCGCGTAGGAGGTGCCGTCAACATCCCAGGGCATGCGCACAGCCTGGGACTTAATGGTGATACCGCGTTCACGTTCAATGTCCATGCGGTCCAGGTACTGCGCCTTCATATCGCGCGGGGCAACCACGCCGGTGGCCTGCAGCATACGGTCTGCGAGGGTGGACTTACCGTGGTCAATGTGGGCGATAATGCAGAAGTTGCGAATAATCGCGGGGTCGGTCGCCGCCGGAACGGGCGGGTTCTTCGACATGGGTGCCAATCACATCATCCTTTCGAGATGCTGGCTGCGGGTATGGGCATAGTTACCTATCATTTTCCCATACCCGCGCCATATGTGCGAACGGACCTAGCGTTCCGAAGAATCCTCCGCGGAACCCGCACCATCATCGGCAGGATTTACGCCCTCGGAGGCGCCGCTGAGGGAATCCAGGTAGCCCTCAATATCCTCGGCAATCACCTCGCCGGAGACAGTGCGCAGAGTCGAATCCATCTTCTGCTCAATCTCACGCACCAGCTCAACCTTCTCGTAGTCCTTCGCCATTTCTTCGGCGAGCTCCGCCTCCCACTCATCAGCGTGGACGCGCAGGCGGTCGTACTCCTCCGACTCGACCTTGATACCGAGGATGACTTCCAGCGCCTCGATCAGGCTCACAACCGCGCGCGGGTTCTGCTGGTCAAAGCTCAGATACCCCGGGATGCTCATACGCAACATGACCGAGGAGGACAGGCCGTGCTCGGCGGCGAGCGCAGACATCGCCATCGTCACCGAGGTAGAACCGGTGAAATACTCGTGCAGAATACCGGGGATTGCCGCCAGCTTCTCGTCGTAAGTGGTCAGCGTGTACGGGTACGGGCGGGTGTGCGCCACCTGATCCTCAAAGGTCTCAACGAAGATTGCGTGGTCCACGTGGAGCTTCTTCACGTACTTGAAGAAGCGGGTCATGAACCGCCGCAGGCACAGGCTCGGGGCGGGGCCGGTCACCACGAGCAAGCGCAGGCGGCGCTCCGGGATGGTGACCATGTTGTAGAACATCTTGGGCCACACCAGAACCGTGGATTCGGAGTCGTCGCTGTTCTGCAGCTGCGGGGCGACGGAAGCATAGTCGTAGAAGTCGTCCATGTCGAAGCCGGGGCTCTCATCGCACGGGTCGAACGCGCGGTGAATCACGTCGAGGGCATCCTCGCCGTTGCCCGGGGGTTCCTTCGCGGAGTTGAAACCGACCAGCATGACGGTCGTGTAGTTGTCCTCCTCGGAGGATTCGCCCAGGCCCAGTTTGCCAAGCAGGCCCTTCTTCGCGGGCTGTTCTGTGGAGGCGGGCTTGGCGAAAGCGTCAAAGAGTCGGGCGGGCGGGAAGTTCGGCTGGCTCATCGTTGTCCTTAGCTCGTGGTCGGTGGTTGTGTGGTGTGTATCGGCGGTGCTCTCGCGTTTTCCCCGGCGCTGCGTGCAACGCCGCTTAGAGCGCTCATGATAGGCGCGGGCGGTGTGCGGTACCGCCGATAGTTCCCACTATACGGGCTCCCGCGCGACCCGCAAGCGGTTTCGTCACCGGGCGGGCGCCTCCATAGGAATGGGTACACAAAAGCCCCGTGCACGCACACCGTGCACAGGGCTTCTAATTATATAAATCTAACGCTCTAGGAGGTCTAGATGAGCCTCATAGTCGAACTCTTCAGTAGCGTAAGTCCACATACTCTCTACCAAATCATCAGGCATAAATTCATGATCCGCCAGCACCGCAACATCATACGGAAAAGTAACCTTTTGCTTCACAAAATCACCAATAACGCTAGCAAGAGCCAACTCCCACTCACCCGCATTATCAAATTCTTCGACAAAAGGTCGCGTCCGCTCCTCCAGGGCACGGGTTCGCATAACAGCGGATAGAATCTTAGCTTTTTCCCAATCCAACATAGTCTTCAGCTTCTTTATTCTCAATCGGATAAAAGCTCCGTACAGTGGAAAACTCAAAAATGGGTACACAAAAGCCCCTCACACGCACACCGTGCACAGGGCTTTCGCAGTATCCTAACGCTCTAACAAATCAAGATGAGCCTCGTAATCAAAATCCTCAGTAGCAAGTTCCCGAATTCTCGCGTAATCCTCATCATCGAAATACTCAAAATCTAAATACTTCAAAACAACCTTCGGGAAATGTGCCCCCTGCTTTAAAAAGCAACTGACCGCAGCAATAATAGCTTGGTCCCATTCCTCAGTCCGGGCATATTCTCCCACCCATTTACGACTAATATCAGGCATCGGCATAGTTAGAAGATACTTTGCGATGATTTCTTCTTCCATGCTTTACCCTTTTTACCAGGTTTTTATAGGGAAAATTGACAACACATCTATTTTACCTAGATGTTCTGGATCCTTTGCAAGCTTTGCGGCAACTCTTACAAGGCCTATCTCTGGAACGTCTACAACTGCAATATATTGGTGTCGGTTATCCGGGCTCTTCATAAACTCAGTATTTTTCACAGCATATAAAAGGACATCTGCAATCTCATCAGGAGAAAGACCCCTAAACCATGTACGTCCCGACTTATTCTCACCGTGGCGCTTCAACAAAGGTATGGGTGGTTCGGCGAGGTGAAGACCTGCTAACCCTGACTGCAAAAACTGGCATCTCCAAGAGTAAACTCAGCCGACCTGTATATCGGTCAGAAGGATCACTCCCCGTCCGTGACCTCAAAACCATCTGTGACGCACTCAACGTGGACATGACGGTCATTATCTCTGCGGCAGACAACGCAATGCGAGAACAAGTGGCCGCTCCTCTTACCGATGCTCAATTGGCTGCTGAGATTCTCGCGAGGGCTAAATCAGCGACCAAGTCGGGTTACCGTCTTGTCGCCCACCCTGCTGACCATGTCCTTACTGACGATTCAAGCTGGGGTGCATAATGCGCTCCGTACCCTCGAATGAATCAAAGCGAGGAAACCGCAGGGGAACTGGTCCTGCAAGCCGTTTCAGCCAATTGCTAAACGAAGAACTACGTGCGGCACAATCTCGCAGGCGCTTGACGTTGCGAGCGTTGGAAGATCTCACTGGGTGAGTCGTAATCGGCTTTCCCTTACTCTGAACCTTGACTCCTCGCCTCTGAATACAAATAAGCTCAATCCGGGGGAAGTCTGCTTCCGTGTTGGGCGGGTAGACCACCCAGCCGGTGTTGTTCTTTTCGATGACCCCTTCTTTGACGATGATTTTGCGTAGGCTCTCATCGAGTAGGTCGAGGACCTCTTCTGTGGTCATGGGCTTGTCCGGGCGGTGGTCTCGAGGTGCTGGAGACAGAATAAACCCCCGATGCGCAGTGGTTGGCGCATCGGGGGTTTACAAACTTCACCGATTTGTTCAACATTCAGAGAGGTAATGCCGAGTGCCCTGTGTCGTTCCGACAGGAGATGTTCATATCGTACCAGGTTCGCACAGAACTTTTTCCGTGGCGGCTTCACCTGGACGGCCACTCGAACCAGGGGTTCTCCCCCGGAATGCGGATATGCGGCACCACGCCGGATAGATCGGGCAGGTCTAGGTGAAGAGTCTTCAGCAGGATTGTCAGCACTACCCACACGAGAAACGCACGTAATACCAAATCAAGCCAGAAGACAACACGTTCTCTCTTCTCGTAGATCATTGCATAATTCTTTGTACTATCCCTGTCATCTACGAATCTCGATTGGGCGTATAGTTCCCAGAGCCATAGGAAAGGAGCTATAAGTTTGAGCGCTTGGAAGCTATCGAACGTCCCTTGTGGTGCCGGTTCACCTTTCGTCTGGAATATACCAGAGTGGTTGTTCTCCCCCTCTGCGCCCTTCTGGTTCTTTGGCTGTTTCTCCTCGGTGACTTCTTCCACGGGTACAGTCTTAGGTATTGATGTACCAGAGTGGTTGTTCTCCCCCTCTGCGCCCTTCTGGTTCTTTGGCTGTTTCTTCTCGGTGACTTCTTCCACGGTTACAGTCCCAAGTATTTCTTATACGTGGAATCGTTCTTGATTGCTGCGAACGGGATCGGGTCACCTTCCCCGGCTTCATCATTCCAAGTTTGAGACCATGCAGAGCCTTCTGCATGAGAGATAGTCACAAGCTGACTCGGGGTCTTCCCAACCGTTGCGTCCCATACGCGGTTCAGAGTTCGCTCAAAAGCAGGATTTTCTGCAACCGTCACCTTGAGGATATAACCCTGGCTATCAGTCGCGTAGTCAGTAATCGGGTTAGCACGAAACGGCTTGAACTCCTGGTAAATTGCCGGAACGACAGGACCATACGCCCACGCTTGGAAATTATCCAGCATGAGGTTCTCACCGCCGGTCTCCTTTGCATACTCAGAGGTCAAGAAATACATAACCTTCTGCAACTTCAAAGGGGTAAGCGACTTGCCGGTCATCTTCGACCTTTCGATAAGGGTATTCGCCACTGCGAAAGCTGGATACGACATGTGCACTCCTCTAGGGTTCTTGTGGTCAGTGTACCTACATTTTATATTCATCTTCCCCCACTCTGTGCCCAGACACGGTGCTAAGAGAGCAAATACACAACCATTTCTGAGAGGAGAAACCATGCCATGCGAGCGCCTTCCGTTCGGCACCCACGGCACCATCACTCTCACCAACACTAAGGCTGGTACGTGGCAAGCGTCTACCTACTATAGGGGGCTTGACGGGGTGCGTCGCCGTTTGCGCAGGACTGCTTCGACTCGTACTCATGCGGAGATTGCTCTGCGTGAGTATGCTGCGGTGATTCTTACTGCGTCGGGTACGGTGCTGAGCCCGCATTCCACGGTGGCTAATGCGGTGCGTGTGTGGTGGGATGAGTGGAATGCGGAGCGGGAACACCCCTCGGACACTATCAGCAGGTACCAGATTCTGCTCGATAAGCATCTACTCCCCTGGTTTGGGGCTCTGCGCCTGCTTGAGTGTACCCCCTCGCTGATTCAGGCTCACCTGTCTGAGGCAGCCAAGAGTACCGGTGCGCCCACGTTAAAGGTGGTGCGGTCGCTTCTGGGGCAGGTTTTCGATACTGCTATCCGTCACGATGCTATCTCCCGGAATCCTGCAAAGGCTACGAAGGGCATCAACCCGGTGAAGAAGCCTGTGCAGGTGTTGAGCATGGAGCAGGTGCAGTAGCTGCGTGCGTGCTTTACTGGTGCACCTATGGGGTTGGATGTACTGGTGGAGATTCTTCTAGTTACCGGCGCGCGTATTGGTGAGGCGCTGGGCATGTGCTGGGAGGGTTTGGAGCGGCGTGGTGTGGCATGTGACTGGGACAGTTATCCGTGATTCCGGTCGGGTGTACAGGCAGGAGCACCTCAAGCACGCACAGGATCTGGCTGTGTGGCTCCCCGAGTTCTTGATTGAGGCGCTGCGTCGCCACGCAGGAGGTGATTGGGGGTCTCTGAGTGGTCCCGTGCTCCCCCACCCTGCGCATGGAGGTTATAGGGATCGCGTGAATATTGCTGGACAGTGGGATAGGGCTTTGAAGGGTAGCGGTATTGAGTGGGTTCGCCCGCATGCGCTACGGAAGACGGTTGCTACGTTGCTGGTGCGTGAGAGTGGTGTGAGTGCGGGTGCTGCGCAGCTGGGTAATACGGAGGCTATTTTGGCGAAGCATTATGTGGCTCATGACCCTGTGGCGCCTGATTCTACTGCCATTTTGGAGGTACTCAGTCCATAATGTTTTGTTTGAAGGTACCCTCATTGTGGACACATCGCCTATTTTGGGTACAAAGAAACCCCCTGCGTTCCCCTTAGAGGAGGGGGAACACAGGGGGTCTCTGCCCTTAAACCAGAGAGGTACTTAGGTACCCCGCAAGTTTTAGAAAGCCTTGTTTACCAGCGCAGCAAGACCGGACTTCTTGTTTGCAGCGGTCTTCTTGTGCAGAACACCCTTGGAAACAGCCTTGTCCAGCTTACGGTTCACAAAACGCAGAGCCTCAACAGCAGCTTCCTTGTTCTGTGCCTCAACAGCAGCCTTGACCTTGCGGGTCGCGGTCTTCAGCTCGGACTTTACAATGTTGTTGCGCAGGCGAGCCTTCTCGTTGGTGAGGATACGCTTCTTCTGAGACTTAATGTTAGCCACAATTAAACTTTCTGTTTTGTCTTATTGGTCGGTGAGGGCGACGCTGGCCGATCATCGACTGAGCGGCGTGGGGATGCCTATGGCAACCGGCCAGCAGTGCCCGATGACCATCGGACACTCAACCACACATAATACCAGATGAACAGCCTCCACGACAGACCCTCGCGGAGAGAAAAATACTGTGAAAACCGCTACACGCATCTTCCACATCTAACGCCGGTCGCCCAAACAGGTTCCCGGCGTAAAGCACAGGATGCTAGCCGTTACGGCGAGCCCACGCACGCTCAATCAGGCGGAACGTATCCTCCGGCATAATCGCGCCCTCACGGCGCATCGCATCCGGGCGAACACGAATCACACGGTTCAGCTTCACCTCAGAGGCGCGGCCCTGCGGATCCCACTGACCCGAACCAATATCAAGGTAGTTCGAATCAGCGTGCTCACGGTTATTGTGGTCCTTGCTGGTCATCATCAGCGCCAGCAGGTACTCACCGTCACGACCCACCAGGATCACCGGGCGGTCCTTACCCTGCGAGTGGTCCTCCTCGAAGGGAACCCACGTCCACACGATTTCACCCGGGTCAGCGTCGCCATCCAGGGAGGGCGAGTACTCAAAGTTAATCATGTCGCGGTAATCGCCCGGGTAATCCGAACCCGCAGAAGCGGAGGCGGTGCTTGCCGAATGAGTCGAAGCGGAAGGCTTCGGGGCGCTCGGCTTAGGCGCCGAAGAGCCGGAGGTACGAGCCTCACGCTGACGAGATTCATCCTTGCGGGATTCACTCTTCTGGGAGGACTCGGAGCCGCCCTTAGACGCAGTAGCGTCGTTGAGGGCATCCTCTGCCGCCTTCTGCAGGAAGGGCAGCAGGGCAAAGAAAATTTTCTTCAGAATTTCGAGCATGGGCTCTATTATGCACTACAGGCGCGGAGGTAGAGCAATCGCCAAAACAGCCTGCTCCACCGCATACACCGCGTCCTGCGACTCGCCCTTCAGCTGGGCGTCCGCATCAGCCAAAAGCTGCACAATATGCGCCAACTGGGCGCCGGTAAAACGGCGGCCGTCACGCTGAGCCTGCTCAACCTGCCACGGTGACATGCCCACCTCACGCGCCAGTTCGTTAGCGCTCATACGCACGTGGTGTACGCGCGCAATATTGCGGATACGCATGGCGAGCGCGCCCAGCATCGGAATCGGCTCCGTGCCGGTGGCAAGGGAGTGGCGGAGCAGACGCAGAGCCTCCGGGGCGTTACCGGAAATCGCGGCGTCACTCACACGGAACGCGGTGACTTCGGTGCGGCCGCCGTAGTAGCGGTTCACCGCCTCCTCAGTGATTTCGCCGGGTACGTCTGAGAGCAGCTGCTGGCATGCGGCGGCAAGCTCAGCAGTGTCGGAGGCGGCGGCAGTCAGCAACGCCAGGGCGCCGCCGGTAATGGGGCGCTGAGCTGCTGCGAACTCCCCCGCCAAGAACTCGCTCTTTTCCCGGTCGGTCTTGAGCGCCTTGCAGTTAATGAGCACGAACTGGGAGCGCACCAGGTCGATGAGCTTCTTGCCGCGGTTACCGCCCGAGTGGTTCAGAATGAGCATGATGTCGGGCTCGGGGGCGTTCAGGTAGGCGAGCGTATCGGTCAAAAACTCGTCGCTCATGGAGGCGAGGTTCTCAACCTCAATGATCTTTGCCGAACCGAACAGGGAGGGCGAAGCGTGCAGGATCAGCTCCCCCGCCGTGTAGGTGGCGGCGTTAATCTGAACGCGGTCCACCTCCGGGTGGATGCTACGGAACAGCTCACGCAGGCGTGCCGCAGCGCGGGAAGCAAAGTACTCCTCCGGGCCGTAGAGCATGACGGCGGGTGCCGGGGTGACGGTACGCCACGCGGTGTCGAGGGCGGGGCCGCCTCGGCGGGCGTAGCCTCGGGAACCACCACGCTGGGTTGAACGCTTACGCTCGGACACGCTTATCACTCGCCTTTATCTGCAGGGTACGGGCTGAACTCGACCCCGATGCGCACGGGGGTGCTGCGCGGGTAGAGTCTCGAGTATCCATCATAGCGTTTTCTTCTCGGATGCCTCCTAGCGGTGGTTAGGGGTAGTCGGTCAGGGTTAGATGCCCGCAGTTAGTCGGTTAGGAACGGGCGGGCTGATGGGAGCGCTGATAGGAGGGCGCAGTCGGCTGCACCACCCGCAAATACTGCCGGTGCGTAACCGCACGGTAGCGGCGCGCATCCACCCACCACAGAGCAATGCTCAACGCCAGCACGCAGAGGGCACTACACACCACCGCGGGCACGCTCGAACCGGGCTCCCACGGGTTACCCGGCGCGTGTGCGGCAGTGTGCGCCGCCCACTCGATGCCCTGCGCGGCAAGACCACCGGCACGCAGGCACATATCCGCTGCAGTGGGCAGACCCAGGAGCATAAATCCGAGCGCCGCCAGCCCAGCGAGCATACTCAACGGCGCCAAAGGAGCGGCAAGCAGATTCGCCGGAACCGAGTAGAGCGGCACTTTACCGCTCATTGCCAAAATCAGCGGGGTGCACCACAGGGACGCCACGATCGGCGCGGCGAGCATTTCCGCGCAGAACACCGGCATGAGGCGCATGAGCAGACGAATCAGCGGAGGACCCAACAGAATCAGCGCCGAGGTTGCCGTCACCGACAGGGCGAACCCCATGTCCACGGCGAGGTGCGGGGCGGCAAGCAGACACATCAGCACCGTAGTCTGCAAAGCCGCTAGGGACTGGCGACCCGAACCGCACAGCATCGCGTACGCACCGAGCAGACCCATGGCGAGGGAACGAATCACCGAACCTTCAGAGTCCAGCAGCATGGCGTAGGCGAGCACCGCCGCAACCCCGCACAGCACCATGACGCGGTGCGGAATGGCGAGGGTGCTCAACCGGTGCACGAGCGGCGGCAGGGTGTAGGTGTTTGGCGGGGTAGGTTGTTGAGGGTGGGCAGGGCGGCGAGAATGAGCCGCGCCTCTCCCCCGCAACCGCTGCATCCAGGAACAGAACAGCAGGTATGCGCTGGCGAAACGGTACGGACGAACCGCCAACACCAGCCGGTACGCACCCAAAAACACAATGGCAATATTCGCCCCGGACACCGCCGTAATATGGCTGAGCCCGCTGAGCTTATACTCCTCCCGCGCGGTGGAACTCATCAGCGAATCATCCCCGTAGGCAGTGCCCAAAACTAGCGCCGCCGACTCCGTGCCGAGAGTGTCCAGGGCGCGGGTGCGTAGCTGCTCTTTGAGCGTGGACAGGTACGGTTCCGCCGCCGTCCGGTTGGTAGCGTTCGATCCGGCACCGTAGGCGGGCGCGGGAAAAATAGTCGCGCCGCTCAGCTTCGCCGTGGCGCCGTTGAACTCCACCGTGCCGAGGGCGGTCACCTTCATGCCTGGATAAATCGCCTGCGAGCGCACGGTGCCGCTCCCCTGTTGTTGAGTCGCCGAACTCGCCGCCGAACGTGCCTCTAGACGCTGCGCGGTACTCTTTGCTGAACCGTCACGCCGATACACGCGCACCCGCTCATTCACCAGCGCACGCACGCTCCGCCCCTGAATTTCCTCCAGCTTAATAACCACCAGAGTAGTTCGCGGATCCACGCGGCGAACCTGCTCCACCGTGCCATTCAGACGAAGCGAGGCACCCTGCGCCTGCTGCAGCGTGGCGCGGGATGCATCCACCCCCGTAGCGCACAAAAGCACCGCCTGAACCGTGACAATACACGCCAGAAAAACCAGCTGACCGGTCGTGCGAAAGAGCAGGCTGTAGGGCATCACCGCACGCGGCGGAAAGAACAGCAGAATCGCCAGGCACCCCAGCAGAGCAATGAGCACACACGCCAGCGGATGCACCACCCGCCACGTTCCCACAGTCAGCGCCGCCGCGGTAAAAGCCCACAGCGCCAGCACCGTAAAACTCAGGCGAAAGTCCAGGTGAATGAGGCTTCCCTGGGCGCGCAGCTCCTGCTCATCACGGCGGGTACGCCATTTTTCAGCGCCGATGCTCCAGCGGTAGCGGGCACAGTCATACGCCGTAGCCGCAGACCGGGTGAGGCGCCGGGTGAGGCACAAGGAACCGGGAAAGAGTTCCCGCTCCCCTGCCTGCAAGCGGTTCGGCCTGCGGTTCTGGCGGCGGTTCTTCCGGTGCATTAGACCGTCACCAGCGGACGCAGATTCTCCAGCATCGACGGACCAATGCCGGGCACCGCATCCAACTCATCCACGCTATGGAAACCGCCGTGCGCCTCACGCCAGGCAATAATGCGCTGAGCCATTGCCGGACCAATACGCGGCAGGGTCTGTAGCTCCTCAGCGGTGGCGGTGTTAATGTTCACCGGGGTTGAGCCCTTCTGCGCGCTGCCTGCAGGAGTTAGCGTGCGTGCAGGATGAGGCTGAGTGCCACCCTGCGAAGCGCCGTTCTGCGATGCACCATTCGCCGCGTTACCCTGACCCGCATTCGCCGTGCCACCGTTGGGCTGAATCTGCGCCGGAGCAGCCGTCTCACCACGATGCGGCACATAAATCTGCACCCCGTCACTGAGCGCACCGGCAAGGTTCACGCGGTCCAGGTCAGCATCCGCTGCGGCACCGGAGGCGGCGGCAATCGCATCCACGGCACGACCCTGCGCGGGCAGCGTGTACACGCCGGGGTTGTTCACGGCACCCGCCACGTGTACCCGCACGGTAGCCTCACCGGAGGCGCCACCCTGCGCGGATTCACTCGGATGAGCGCCCGGCTGGGCAGTAGATTGAGCAGCGGACTGGGCGCCGGGGCTCTGCTGGGCACCCACCGCCTGCACCGACTCGGCAGAAGCGCCCGGGGAGGCGACCTGCTCGGCACGCGGCGCCGCCGAAAACTGGGTCACACCCCACACCACGGCAACCAACGCCAACACCGCCACCAGAAGCAGCACGCGCGGCGACAAGCCCCAACGGGCACTGCGGGTGGTGCCGGGCTGATCGGCCTGCTCCCACTCCGCCCAGTCGTCCACCTCGTTCCAATCGGGCTGCTGATCCCAGTCAGCCCAACCATTCGACTCCGGCTGGGATGCCGTGGGCTTGCTGGTAGGTACAGGGTCGCCGGTAGGTACGGGCTGGCTCGCCCTGGGCTGTGCGGTGCCGGGCTGAGAAGAATTAGGCAGCGAAAATTCAGGCTGCGGTGCCTCAGCTTCTTCGGCAGCTACCTCCGCGGGCGTTATCTCAGCGGCGATAGCCAGCGGCACGGTGTCCTCGGCATCTGGCGCACCGTTCTTGCGGGCGCGCGGGCTACGGTAGAGGCTGTTCATCAGGGAGCGGGCGCTACGCTGCGCGCCGCCCTGCTGGGGCGCGTTGTCTTGTGCAGTGTTCGGGTTCTGCAGGTGGTTCTGCTCGTGGTTGGGGGTCATGCTCGTCATACCCCTACCCTAGGCTCACGCGCGCGAACGCACGAGCGCACGCAAAGAACCTGTGGATAACTCCCCTCGCACAACGCGAAAGGGGCCATCCACAGGCTCATTTTTGAAAAATATGCGGTTTTTGTTCAAAAACAGCGGGTTATGGTTTGTCACAAAACCGTCACAAACACCTCAGCCACACGAGCTTCCCGCACCGTTTAAGAGCAGAATCTAGCCCTCGCTTAGTCCTCGCGCGGAAGCTCAGTACCCGGAACACCCAGCTCCGAAGCACGCTTATCAGCCATCACCAGCAGGCGACGAATACGGCCCGCAATCGCGTCCTTCGTCATCGGCGGATCAGCCAGACGACCCAGCTCATCCAACGACGCATGCTTATGCAGCACACGCAGCTCACCGGCATAGCGCAGATGATCCGGCGCCTCATGGCCCAGAATCTGCAGGGCACGCTCCACGCGGGCGCTCGCCGCAACAGCCGCCTGAGCGCTACGGCGCAGGTTCGCATCATCAAAATTCGCCAGACGGTTCGCAGTCGCACGAACTTCCTTGCGGGTGCGCGCCTCACGCCACGTGGTCAGGGTGCCGGTCGCGCCCATACGCTCCAGCAGCTGCGAAATCGTCTCGCCGTCACGCACCACCACACGGTCGGTGCCGCGCACCTCGCGTGCCTTCGCAATAATGTCCAGGCGACGAGCCGCACCCACCAGCGCAAGCGCAGCCTCCGGACCGGGGCAGGTAATCTCCAGTGAGGAGGAACGACCCGGCTCAGTCAGCGAACCGTGCGCCAGGAACGCACCGCGCATGACCGCCTCGGCGTCCTGCAGGGAGCCGTTCACCACAGCCGGCGGCAGGCCACGCACCGGGCGGCCACGCAGATCCAGTAGACCGGTCTGGCGAGCCAGCGCCTCACCGCCGTGATCCACACGCACAATGTAGCGGCCGCCTCGACGCAGGCCACCACCGCTGACGCTGGTCAGCTCAGAGTCGTGGCCGTAAATCTCCGCGATGGTGCGGCGCATGCGGTGGGCGGTTGCCTCGTGGTCGACCTCAGACTCCACCACGATTCGCCCCGAGACAATGTGCAGGCCTCCGGTAAAACGCAGAATCGTAGAGATTTCTGCCTTACGAGCAGAGACTTTCGTTGCCTCGTAGTTGGCGAGTTCGTCCTTGACGAGCGTGGTTAATGCCATGAACAGGTCCTTCTAGGCGTAGTGTTTAAGTCTAAAAATCAGGAAAAAGGGCGCACATAACAGCCAGCTCAAGCAACGCACTTGAGCAGCAAACCCAAGCCAGTAAACCTAGGAGCTCAGCTCAAACGCTTCGTTATACGCAGCCGCAAGCTTCAGCGGGTCGTGCACATTCGGCTGGGAGCTCGAACGCAGATGCGCCCACACAACCTTCGCACCCATCGCAGAAGCCTCACGCTCCAGCTCGGAACGGTGGTCCGCCTGCATGTCGGCGTCAGCAATCACTGCGTCGAGGTGCAGCTTCGGGGCGTACTGGCGCAGCAAATCCAGGTGAGTCGCCGGGGTGAAGCCGACCGTCTCCTTATCGTCGGAGAGGTTCATGACCACGCAGCGGCGCGCCTCCGTGCGAATAATCGCCTCACGCTGAGCGTCCAGCAGCAGATGCGGCAGAACCGAAGTACGCCACGAACCCGGACCCAAAACAATCCAGTCGGATTCCTCAATAGCGGAGAGCGCCTCCGGGCAGGGGCGAGCATTCTCAGGGGTCAGACCGATATCGTGAACGCGCTCCTCCTTAGAGAGGTTCACCTGACCGGTCACCTTCACGCGCTCAATACCGCCGCCGTTATGCTCACGCAACACGGTACCGTAAATGACCATCGGGTCCAGCGCCATCGGCAGCACGCGGCCGCGCGCATTCAGCAGCGCACCAGCCCAGTCCAGACCGGCAACCGGATCATCCAGCAGCTGCCAGAGAGTAGCAATCAGCAGGTTACCGAGCGCGTGATAGTCCAGCGGGAACTCGCCCTCGTAACCCTCCGGCGCGCTAAAACGATGCTGCATCACATCACGCCACGTGCGACCCCAATCGGTGTCATCACACAGCGCAGAAAGCGCCATACGCAAGTCCCCCGGAGGGAGAATACCCATCTCCTCACGTAAACGACCCGACGAACCGCCATCGTCAGCAACCGTCACAACAGCCGTCAAATCAGGCGTGACGTGGCGCAACGCAGACAGGGAACCATACAGCCCGTGACCGCCGCCCATCGCCGTGACCTTCGGCGAACGGTGCGTGGTCTTCAACAGGCGCAACGCCTGAGTCGGCAGAGCCGGCAGGCGCGGAATACCCTGAGTGTCATAACTGGTCGAATGGGTGGACATAGTAATACCTCACATACCCGGAAGGAATGGTATGCCGGCCCACGGGTGCGGGGCCGGACGGCGGCTAATGAAACACGACGCGGTGGTTGGGACGCGCCGGGTGGAACTTACTCGCGGCCCTTGTCACGGTGCTGAACATTCACGTTCAGCTCACCGAAAGCAGAGAGACGACGAGCCAGTTCCTCCGTCACAGCCACGGAACGGTGCTTACCACCGGTGCAGCCAATTGCGATGGTGGCGTAGTACTTGCCCTCACGGCGGTAGCCCTCAAGCACGGGGCGAAGAGCCGCAAGATAGTTGCTGATGAACTCCTCGGTGCCTGCGTGCTCCAGCACGTAGTCGCGCACCGGGGCGTCCTGACCGGTCAGGGGGCGCAGCTCCGGAACCCAGTGCGGGTTCGGGATGAAACGCATATCAGCCATGTAGTTAGCGTCCGAAGGCGCACCGTACTTGAAGCCGAAGCTCATCACGGTCAGGTTCAGCTTCTTATCCGCACCCTCAGCAAACATTTCACGCACGGTACGAGCCAGCTCGTGAACATTCATGCCGGTGGTGTCAATGGTGCGGTCAGAAGCGAGGCGCAGACCTTCAAAGAGAGTGCGTTCAGCGCGGATACCGTCGAGGACGCGGCCCTCACCCTGCAGCGGGTGCGGGCGGCGCTGAGCCTCGTAGCGGGCAATAATGGTTTCGTCCTTGGCGTCAAGGAAGAGCATGGAGAAGTCAATATCGGACTTGCGCAGAGTCTCAATCGCAGCGGGAAGATCGGAGAACAGTGCGCGGGCGCGAACGTCAATGCCGAGCGCCACCTTCGGAACTCGTGCACCGTCGCGGGTCACCAGCTCAGCCAGGGAACCGAGCATCTGCGGCGGGATGTTATCGATAACGTACCAGCCCTCATCCTCCAACACATTTGCGACAGTGCTGCGGCCTGCACCGGAAATACCGGTGATCACCAGAATCTGAGGGCGCGCCTCACTCTGGGCGGACTGTACCGTGGCGGGCTTGCTCTGGTTCTCGGGCATGGTGCTTCTTCCCCTTCAACGCGAAATACTCTCTATGCCATGATACAAGACCTTTATCTGACGGTTCGGGGGTACGGTCAGAAATTTCACCAGCATGACAGAAATATACGCCGCTCCCCCCGGCGGAACCCCAGAAGAAAGAAACCCGCATCACAAGTGCTTGCGCATAATGCTCTCCAAAGGATGAGTAGATGGAGGCGCTGGCAGCCTCCCAGCGGGTACAGCAAAGCCCGCACGATACCTCCCACAGGAAGTACCGCACGGGCTCCACACTATAAACGCTCCGAATACTTTACGCGGATACGCCAGGTTGCCTTATGTAGAAAACTCAGGCAGAAAGTTCAGGCAGGAAAGCCGCCACATGCTCCAGCAGACGCACCGACAGCTCCTTCTTCGAACCGGAGAACACCGGCGCCTCATCATTCAGGGTCGACAGCAACGTAATCGTGTTATCGTCCGTGCCGAAACCACGATTCACACCCACCGTATTGACCGCCAAGAAATCCGTGCCCTTACGCTGCAGCTTCTCACGACCCAGCTCCAACGGAGTCTTCTCCGCCGAACCGGTCTCCGCCGCAAAACCAACAATAAGCTTCGGACCGAGGGGGCTCTCCCCCGCCTCACGAGCCTGCTGGCGGCGCACCACGACCTCACGCAGAATATCCGGGTTGCGTACCAGCTGAATCACCGGCGCATCCTCAGAATCGGCGCTCTTCTTAATCTTGAACTCGGCAAACTCGGCGGGCCTAAAATCAGCCACCGCCGCAGACATGATCAGCACATCCGCCGCCGCGCTCACCCCAAGGGTTGCCTCACGCAGCTCCAGGGCGCTCACTACGCGGGTCACCTGCACACCCTCCGGCGCGGGAACCTCAAGGTTCGCACCGATCAGGTGCACGGTCGCGCCCAGGTCGCGTGCCGCCTCCGCGAGCGCCACACCCTGCTTGCCGGTCGAACGGTTGCCGAGGAATCGGACCGGGTCCAGCGCCTCACGGGTGCCGCCAGCGGTAATGACCACGAGGCGACCGGCCAGAGGACCACGCAGCGATTCGGATGCGCCAGTTGCCTGGCTGGGTTCATCCTGGCCCGAATCACCCTGACCCAGCAGCGCCGAAGTCAGCGTCGCCGCACGCGCCGCCGCCATACGCTCCTGCTCCGTGCCCGTGTACAGGGGCTCAGTCGGCGCGTAACCGGGCGTGTACACCGGGTGCACCTGACCCTTCGGGAAGCGGGCAATCACATCCAGCGCCACCGCGAAAATATCCTCCGGCTCAGGCATGCGACCCGGACCAGAATCCGGGCCCGTCAAACGCCCAATCGCAGGCTCAATCACGTGATAACCCCACGAACGCAGCGTCTGCACATTCGCCTGAGTCGCCGGATGCTCCCACATCTGGGTGTGCATCGCCGGCGCCAAAATCACCGGGGCATGCGTCGTCAACACCGTAGAGGACAGCAGATCATCCGCACGACCAGCCGCCAAACGAGCCAGCAAATCAGCGGTCGCCGGTGCAATCACCACAGCGTCAGCCTGCTCGGCCTGACGCACGTGGTTCACCTCCGGCACGCGGTCAAACACGTCCGTTGAGACGGGGTTGCCGCTCAGCGCCTCCAGAGTGGGAACACCCACGAACTTCGTCGCGTTCGGGGTGGGCATGGCGATCACCTCGTCGCCGTTCTTCGCAAAAAGACGAAGGAGCATCGCCGCCTTATACGCGGCAATGCCCCCTCCAATACCAACGATAATGCGCATGGTACGTCAAAGAATCCTTGTAAAAAGCAGATTACTCAGCGGACTCGTCGAGGATAACCTCTTCGATAGCAATAACCTCTTCGCTACCTGCGGGGATATACTCCTCCTCGATAGCGCCAGAAAACTCAGCCGCGCTGAAATCGATCACAGCGGACAGATCCTCGGGAACCGGGTAACCGTCCTCATCGAACTTAGCGTCCGGGCGGTGCTCCGCCACAACACGGTCAGCAATGATTTCACGCATTGCTACCGACAGGGACTTCTCGTTCGACTCAGCGTCAACCAGCGGGCCAACGTGCGCAGCAGTATTGTCCTGCAGGTTAGCGTAGTACGCGTTAATCTGGCGTGCACGGCGGGCACCGAAAATCACCAGGCCGTACTTGGACTCCGCCTTCTCAATCAGCGCGTCAGCGCTGGGGCTCACGATGCCCTCGGGAGCGACACCGTCAACGAAGTTGTAGTCCTCGTGTTCCTTGATTTCGTTTGCCACTAAAAACTCCAAATAGCTTGATGGAATGTACGTACCGAACGCCCCCGCACACCGTTCGCGCTATGGCGCAAACCGGGCACACTGAGGGCACGGTCAAAACTAAAGAACTATTCTACCCTCTCAACGGCTAAAACGCACGTACCAGCCTATATAAAAAGGTGGGGGCCCGAAGAAAACTCTTCGAAACCCCCACCTTTCACAACGCCTCACGGCAGAACTACAGGTCGGAAGAAACTCTAGCCCCACCGCAAACGCAAAGCATGCAGATTAGGCGGCGCCAATCAGCTCAGCAATCTCCTTCGCTGCACGCTCAACAGAGTCGTTGACGACCGTGACGTCAAATTCCTTCTCAGCAGCCAACTCAACCTTCGCGGTTTCAAGGCGACGAGCTTGCTCCTGCTCACTCTCGGTACCTCGACCCACCAGACGCGACACCAGCTCATCCCAGCTCGGAGGAGCCAAGAAAATCAGGCGAGCATCAGGCATGGTCTCGCGAATCTGGCGAGCACCCTGCAGGTCAATCTCAAGAATCACCGGGCGGCCAGCGTCCAGAGCCTCCTGAACCTTAGCGCGCGGAGTACCGTACTTGTTCTTACCGTGCACCACAGCGTACTCAAGCATCTGACCGTCAGCAATCATCTGGTCAAACTCTTCCATCGAAACGAAATAGTAGTGAGTACCGTCAACCTCACCGGGGCGAGGATCACGAGTGGTAGCGGAAACAGAGAACCACACGTTCGGGTAGTTCTCACGAATGTACTGGCACACCGTACCCTTGCCAACAGCAGTGGGGCCAGCCAGTACGGTGAGAGTCGGCTGAGACATAGCTTCCTTACTGTGCCTTCATCGGCTGAAGGCACGATGTGTTAGGACTGAGAAGATTCAGGAGGCAGAGTATTAGTCCTGCGACGTGCACGGTTCAAATACCGCGAATTACGGTTGAAGTACTCCACCATCTTGCGACGCTGGTGTACACCCAGGCCGCCAAGGCGGCGAGTCGGTGCAATATGAAGTTCTTCAATGATGCGTTCAGCTCGAACGGCACCAATGCCCGGAAGTGCGCGCAGCATCTGCCCCACCGGCATTTTAGCCAGTGCAGGGTCGGAATCGACCATATCGAGCACCTGACGCACGGAAAGTTCACGGTCACTCAGTGCACGCTTAATTTCCTGGCGGTGTGCTCGGGCAAGTACTGCCTTCTCGCGGGCGGAGGCGCGCGCATCCTCAGTTAGCGGAGTCAGCGGCATGGTTGGGTCCCCCATTTCTGCGAGTTATAGAATTTTACTTATCAACTAATGTAACACGGATGACACGAGAATCCTCGTTCCACCCGCGGCACTCACCCTCGCACCAACAATGCGTCTACGCACGTCAGCACGTAAATATCAGGGAGTACCCCTATAGCATAGCGGAGTATTCGCCCTATCAAAAGTGGAACCACGCACGCACCTCAAAGAGCAGGCGCACTCCCCCACTACAGAGGTGAGCAAACTCGCATCGGCGCGAGCGGGCAGTGGCAAAATTATGCATGCGGATGTACCCAAAAATTGCGATAAAACAGGCGCACACAGGAGGTACGCAAAAGGGGCGCACACCCCGAGCAGATCCTCAACAGAATCCACCCGGAGCACACGCCCCTCTCACACAACACGCGAACTATGCGCCGCGAGCCGCCAACAGGTCATCACGAGCCGCCTGCGCAGCCTGAGCCAAACCCTCAACCGACGGGCCAGCAGCCAGTACGCCACGGCTGGAATTCACCAACACCTGCGACTCAACGCCCGCAAACACGCGGTACAGATCAGCCGCCGAAGCGCCCTGCGCACCATAACCCGGCGACAGAATCGGGCCGTTGAACACGCTCAGGTCAATACCCAAATCAACCAGCGCCTGACCAACAGTCGCGCCAACCACCAGACCGCACGGGCCCATCTGCTCCCACTGGCGGGAAGCATTCTCAGCGGTAGCCGCAGCGATAATACGCTTAGCCACAGCGCCCCCAGACTCGCCAGAATGACCAGACTCCGACGCGCCCACGTGCTGAACGCTCTTACCCTCAGGGTTCGAGGTCAACGCCAACACGAACGTGCCGCGGTCATTCTCATCAGCCAAATCCAGCGCCGGACGCAGCGACTCAAAGCCCAGATACGGGCTCAAAGTCACCGAATCGGTACCCAGCGGCGAAGACGAGCCGAGCCACGCATCCGCGTACGCCTTCATGGTCGAACCAATATCGCCGCGCTTAGCGTCAGCAACAATCAGCACACCATCAGCGGCAGCGCGGGCAAACAGCGCCTCCAGCACAGCAAGACCAGCCGAACCGTGACGCTCAAACAACGCCACCTGAGGCTTCAACGCCGCCGCAAACGGGGCGCAACCCTCATAGACCGCCTCAGTAAAAACAGCCAGACCGGCAGCAGAATCCTCAAGACCCCACTGCTCCAGCAGGTTCGGATGCGGGTCAATACCCACACACAGCGGGCCGCGCTCCGCCATCGCCTTCGCCAGACGATCACCAAAAGCAGCGGACATTACGCCTCGCCACCCTCAGAACGAGCATCCACAGCGGCAGCCAGCTGAACGCCGTGCTCCTGCAGGCTCATGATGTCCCAGCTGTGCTCACGCAGAGCATTAATCGCCTGAACAGCCGCAGCGAACTCAGAAATGGTGGTCATGACCGGGCAGCCCACCGAAACAGCAGCAGCACGAATCTCGTAACCATCGCTACGAGCAGCACCACCGGCAGGGGTGTTCAGAATCAGGTCAATGTCACCGTTGCGGACCATGTCCACAATCGAGTGGTCGCCATTCGCCTCAGCGAACTTCGAAGCCACAATCACCGAGTTCAGGCCGTTACGACGCAGAACCTCAGCGGTACCACCGGTCGAAACAATCTCAAAGCCCAGCGACTCCAGCATCTTCGCGTAAATAATGACGTTACGCTTATCGTGGTTAGCCACCGAAATGAACACCTTACCGGAGGTCGGCAGCGGCGAACCGGCGCCAGCCTGAGCCTTAGCGAACGCGGTGTCATAGTGCTTATCCAGACCCATGACCTCACCGGTCGAACGCATCTCCGGGCTCAGCAGCGAATCCACCACAACACCCTCGGGGGTGCGGAAACGAGCGAACGGCAGAACCGCAGCCTTCACAGCAATCGCGGTCTCCTCCGGCAGAGATGCGCCATCCATGTTCGACGGCAGGTAACCCTCAGCCTTCAGCTCAGCAATGCTCTTGCCCAGACCAATCAGCACAGCAGCCTTAGCCATCTGCACGCCGGTAGCCTTCGACACGAACGGAACGGTACGGGACGCACGCGGGTTCGCCTCAATCACGTACAGGTTCTCAGACACGTACGCGAACTGAATGTTAATCAGGCCGCGCACACCGGTGCCGCGAGCAATCTTCTCGGTAGCGTCCTTCACCTTCGCGATGATGTCCGGGCCGAGAGTAATCGGAGGCAGAGTACAGGAGGAGTCACCCGAGTGAATACCGGCTTCCTCAATGTGCTCCATGACGCCGCCCAAGTACAGCTCCTCGCCGTCGAACAGGGCGTCAACGTCAATCTCGATAGCGTCCTCAAGGAACTTATCAATCAGAGCAGGCTGCGAAGGCGAAACCTCGGTAGCGTTCTCCAGGTAGCGGGCCAGGTTCGCCTCATCGTAGACGATTTCCATGCCGCGGCCGCCCAGCACGTACGAGGGGCGAACCAGAACCGGGTAACCGATTTCGTCGGCGATGCGCTTAGCGCCCTCGAAGGTGAACGCGGTGCCGTTCTTGGGCGAAATCAGGCCGCCCTCCTCCAGCACGCGGGAGAACTCGCCGCGGTCCTCGGCCAGGTCGATGGCCTCGGGGGTGGTGCCCAGAATCGGCACGCCCGCATCCTTCAGGGCACGAGCCAGCTTCAGCGGGGTCTGGCCACCGAGCTGCACGAACACGCCCTTCAGGCCGCCGGTACGACGCTCCGACTCAACGATCTCGAGCACGTCCTCAAGGGTCAGCGGCTCAAAGTACAGGCGAGTCGAAATATCGTAGTCAGTCGAAACAGTCTCAGGGTTGCAGTTGACCATGACGGTCTCGTAACCGAGCGAGCGCAGCACCAGCGAAGCGTGCACACAGGAGTAGTCAAACTCAATACCCTGACCGATACGGTTCGGGCCCGAACCCAGAATCATAATCGAGGGCTTCTCGTGGTGCGCAACCTCATCCTCCAGGTCGTAGGAGGAGTAGTGGTACGGAGTGAACGCCTCAAACTCGGCTGCACAGGTGTCAACAGTCTTGAAGACCGGGCGGATACCCAGAGCGTGGCGAACACCGCGCACAACATCCTCAGAAGAGCCGATAATCTCAGCAATCTGAGCGTCCGAGAAACCGTGACGCTTAGCCAGCTTCAAAGTCTCCGGGTCAAGGTTGTCACGCTTAGCGTGAACCACGCCGGCAACCTCATTCAGCAGCACCAGCTGATCCAGGAACCACGGGTCAATCTTGGTAGCCTCGTGCAGCTGCTCCACGGTAGCACCGGCCAGCAGAGCCTGCTGAACCTGGTAAATACGCTGAGTGGTCGGAACCTTAGTCTTCTCAATCAGCTCAGCCAGCTCAGCCTCAGACAGGGACAGCGGCTTGAACGAGAAGGACGCGCCCTTCTGCTCCAGCGAACGCATCGCCTTCTGCAGAGCCTCAGTGAAGTTACGGCCCAGAGCCATAGCCTCGCCAACACTCTTCATGGTGGTGGTCAGGGTCGGGTCAGCAGCCGGGAACTTCTCAAACGCGAAGCGCGGAACCTTCACAACCACGTAGTCGAGGGTCGGTTCGAAGGACGCCGGGGTCTTCTGGGTGATATCGTTCGGAATCTCATCCAGGGTGTAACCCAAGGACAGCTTGGTCGCAATCTTCGCAATCGGGAAGCCGGTAGCCTTCGACGCGAGCGCCGAGGAACGAGACACGCGCGGGTTCATCTCAATGACGATGATGCGGCCGGTCTTCGGGTCAATCGCGAACTGGATGTTACAACCACCGGTGTCCACGCCAACCTCACGAATCACGTTGATCGCGATGTCGCGCAGCTTCTGGAACTCACGGTCGGTCAGAGTCAGTGCGGGTGCCACGGTGATGGAGTCACCGGTGTGCACGCCCACGGGGTCGAAGTTTTCGATGGAGCAGACGACCACGACGTTGTCGTTGGTGTCACGCATCATCTCCAGCTCGTATTCCTTCCAGCCGAGGATGGACTCCTCCAGCAGGACCTCGCTGGTCGGCGAGTACTGAATACCGGCACCGGCAATACGGTAGAGGTCTTCCTCGTTGTACGCCATACCAGAGCCGAGACCACCCATGGTGAAGGAGGGGCGGACCACCATCGGGTAGCCCAGCTCCTTAGCGGCTTCCAGCGCCTCCGGCATGGAGTGAACAATCACCGAGCGGGCCGACTCGCCGCCGGCGCGCTCCACCACGCCCTTGAATGCCTCACGGTCCTCACCGAGGTTAATCGCCTCAATGTTCGCGCCGATCAGCTCAACATTGTACTTGGCGAGCACGCCGCGCTCATCCAGGGAGATAGCCGCGTTCAGCGCGGTCTGACCACCCAGGGTCGGCAGGATTGCGTCCGGCTTTTCCTTCTCGATAATCTTCTCAATCACCTCGGGGGTGATGGGTTCAATGTAGGTGGCGTCCGCGAACTCGGGGTCGGTCATGATGGTTGCCGGGTTCGAGTTCACGAGGATGACGCGCACGCCCTCCTCCTTCAGCACGCGCAGCGCCTGAGTGCCGGAGTAGTCAAATTCCGCTGCCTGACCGATGACGATGGGGCCGGAACCGATGACGAGGACGCTATTAAGGTCAGTACGACGAGGCATTTATGCTTCCTTTGCAGTCTTGGTTGCGACCATCAGGTCGATGAAACGGTCAAAGAGGTAGGCGGAATCGTGCGGGCCCGCAGCAGCCTCGGGGTGGTACTGCACGGAGAACGCGGGGATGTCCTTACAGGTCAGGCCCTCAACCACGTTGTCGTTCAGACCCACGTGGGAGACCATGACCTGACCGAACTCGGCGTTCGGTGCAGTCACGTAGTCGCCAATCGGCGCGTCCACAGCGAAGCCGTGGTTCTGTGCGGTGATTTCAACCTTGCCGGTGGTCTTGTCCATGACCGGCTGGTTGATGCCGCGGTGGCCGAAGGGCAGCTTGTAGGTGCCGAAGCCCAGGGCGCGGCCGAGCAGCTGGTTACCGAAGCAGATGCCGAAGAACGGGGTGCCCTTACGCAGCACGCCCTGCAGCAGCTCAACCTGCTCGTCAGCGGTTGCCGGGTCACCGGGGCCGTTGGAGAAGAACACGCCGTCGGGGTTGTGGGAGTAGATGTCCTCGAGGGTTGCGCTTGCGGGTAGCACGTGCACGCGCACGCCACGCTCAGCGAAACGCTGCGGGGTCATCGACTTAATGCCCAGGTCCAGGGCGACAATGGTTGCAACCGGGGGTGCGAACCAGTTGAACTGGTGCGGCTCAACGGTGTAGGCGGTGTCAACCGAAACGGAGTCAGCGAGCTTACGGCCTGCCATCGGCTCGGAGGCGCGCACCTCCTCCAGCAGTTCAGCTTCGGGGCGTTCTGCGTGCTCACCGGAGAACACGCCCGCACGCATCGAACCGCTCGAACGCAGGCGGCGGGTCAGGGCGCGAGTGTCAATGCCCTGAATACCGACGATGCCCTGCTCGATGAGCTCTTCGTCGAGGGTGCGCTCAGAACGCCAGTTGGATGCCACACGTGCTGCGTCGCGAACCACGTAGCCGGCAACCCAAATCTTGCGGGACTCAGCGTCGGTGGTGTTCACGCCGGTGTTGCCGATATGGGGAGCGGTCTGAACCACAATCTGACCCGCGTAGGAGGGGTCGGTCAGGGTTTCCTGGTAGCCGGTCATACCGGTCGAGAAAACCGCCTCGCCCAGGGACGCGCCGGTTGCGCCGTAGCCGTAGCCGCGGTAGACGGTGCCGTCCTCCAGGACGAGCAGCGCGCGGTCCGTACGCAGGGCGCCGGATCGTGTCATGTCAGTCATGCTCTTCTTCCTTTTCTCTGGTGTTCTCCCCCGCTTCCTGTACGGCCTCTACCGTGCAGGTTCCGGGGTAGTCTATGGTGCCTTCGGCGGGTGTTCGCCTGACCTCAGGCAAAATCTATGGGTGTGGGTGCGCAGTGATATTGCACCGCGATATTGCGCCGGGTTTTAGGCTTCCGGTTCTGCCGCCCACTTCTCGGGCGCATCCACAGCGTTCGGGGCGATGCGACGCAGCTCCCGCAGTACCGCCTGCTTGTCCTCGGCGTAGCGGGTGCGGAAGCCAGTCTGCACACGGTGACCGTCCAGGGTCCAACCAATCACGACCAGGCCGTTCTTCTCCACAACCTTGCCCGCCATACCACGGTCGGTGGTGATGACTGCGAGCTTCTTCGCCGGAATCCACAGGTCCTTCGCGCCGTTACGGGTGAAGATGATGCTGTCCGGGTAAATCAGCAGGGTGGACTTGCTCTTGAAGCCGAGCGAATCGAAACCCACGCGGTCCAGCCAGTTACCGAAGATCGTGGTGCTGACGTACTCGCCCTCGAAAGCGGCGTCAGCGGTCATGCCCTCGTAGCGTTCGGGAACTTCCTTGAGGGAGCCGAACATGTTCGCCTGGCGTGCCAGGCGCGAGCGCCATCCGTGCCACATGCCGTAGATGCACAGGGCGACCAGGGCGATGCAGATGACGGCGGTCAGGAACTTTCCCACGAAGGTTCTCTCTTTCGGTTGGGGTCTCGGTCGATAATCTCGGCCTGGGTTGGTGAGGTTGGGGGCGGTGCTCCCGGCAAGGCGGTGGCAGGCGTGAACCTACCACCGCCAGGCACGGTCACCACGTACATTCGCCTCGCGGGTTTAGCGACGCGGGGTTGCCAGCTCGCCGTTCAGCACGGTCGGGTGGCCAGCGTAGAAGGTTGCACGGATCGAGCCGGGCACCTCCATGTCGCGGTAGGGGTTGTTCTTACCCTTGGTAGCCTGCTCCTCCGGCTTAATCACGCGGGTTGCCTTCGGGTCGACCAGCACAATGTTTGCCGGTTCACCTTCGGCAAGCGGGCGGCCCTGCTCGTGGTCCAGGCGACCAATCTTCGCGGGCTCCTCGGAGAGGATGCGTGCCACATCGCGCCAGGTAATCATGCCGGTGTCAACCAGGGTCATCTGGATGATGGACAGTGCCTGCTCCAGGCCGGTCATACCGTTCGCGGCGCACGCCCACTCGCATTCCTTGGTCTCTGCCGGGTGCGGTGCGTGGTCGGTACCGATCACGTCGATGATGCCGTCAGCAACAGCCTGACGCAGCGCCATGACGTCCTCTTCGGTGCGCAGCGGCGGGTTCACCTTGAAGATCGGGTCGTAGGTGCGTGCGGTCTCGTCGGTGAGCAGCAGGTGGTGCGGGGTTGCCTCCGCGGTCACCTTCACGCCGCGGGACTTAGCCCAGCGCACAACCTCAATGGAGCCCTTGGTGGACAGGTGGCAGATGTGCAGCTTGGAGTCCAGGTGCTCAGCCAGCAGCACGTCGCGGGCAATGATTGCCTCTTCAGCGACGGCGGGCCAACCGGCCAGGCCGAGGTCAGCGGACACCTTACCTTCGTTCATCTGGGCGCCTTCGGTCAGGCGCGGCTCCTGCGCGTGCTGCGCAATAACGCCGTCGAAGGTCTTGACGTATTCGAGGGCGCGGCGCATCACGGCGGGGTCGTACACGCACATGCCGTCGTCAGAGAACACGCGCACGTTCGCGGTGGAGTTCGCCATGCCGCCAATGTCGGAGAGGCGCTCGCCCTTCAGACCCACGGTTACTGCGCCGATGGGCTGCACGCGGCACCATGCGGATTCCTTGCCGAGGCGGTCAACCTGCTCAACCACTGCGGCGGTGTCTGCCACGGGCATGGAGTTTGCCATGGCGAACACTGCGGTGTAGCCGCCCAGGGCTGCTGCGCGGGTGCCGGTCTCGACGGTTTCGGATGCCTCGTAGCCGGGCTGACGCAGGTGGGTGTGGATGTCCACCAGGCCGGGCAGCGCTACCTGGCCTGCCGCCTCGACGACCTGTGCATCCGCGGCGTCAATGTTCTCGGCGATGCGGCTAATCACGCCGTCCTCGATGAGGATGTCGGCGACCTTTTCGCCGTAGAGGCTTGCGCCCTTGATCAGGTACTTGCTCATGGTGTTGGTTCCTCTCGTTAGGAAGGTCGTTTAGGATTCGTCGCCGGCGTAGAGCTTGGCGCTGGAGCCGTCGGTCAGAAGCAGGTAGAGCACCGCCATGCGCAGCGCCACGCCGTTGCTGACCTGGCGCAGGACCCAGGAGTTGGTGGCGTCGGCGGCTTCGGTGCAGATTTCCAGGCCGCGGTTCATGGGGCCCGGGTGCAGGATTGCGACCGGCTGCGGCTGTGTCTGCAGGGTTGCGAAGCGTTCGGCGGTCAGGCCCCACAGGTCGGTGTACTCCTCTGCGGAGGGGAAGTACGCGGCGTTCATGCGTTCCTTCTGGATGCGCAGCAGCATGACGGCGTCGGGGTTGGTGGCGATGGCTTCGTCGAAGTCGTGGAAGATTTCCAGGCCGGCTTCTTCAACCCAGGAGGCGGTGTTCAGCGGCAGCAGGGTCGGCGGTGCGACGAAGACGACCTGCGCGCCGAGGGTGGTCAGCAACCAGAGGTTGGAGCGTGCCACACGCGAGTGCAGGATGTCGCCGACGATGAGCACACGCATGCCGGACAGGTCGGTGCCGCGGGGGCTGTCGAGGCCGTCGCGTTCCGCCTTGTACTGGCGCAGGGACACGGCGTCGAGCAGGGCCTGGGTGGGGTGCGCGTGGGTGCCGTCGCCCGCGTTGAGCACGGGAATGTCGGTCCAGCCGGCCTCGGCCAGGCGCTGCGGTGCGCCGGATGCGGAGTGGCGAATCACGAAGGCGTCCGCGCCGATGGCCTTGAGGGTCTGCGCGGTATCCTTGAGCGACTCGCCCTTAGACACGGAGGAGCCAGATGCGGAGAAGTTGGTGACGGCGGCGCCCAGGCGCTTCTCTGCGGCTTCGAAGGAGAGGCGGGTTCGGGTGGAGTCCTCGAAGAAGAGGTTGACGACGGTCTTGCCGTTGAGCACGTTGAGGGTGCGGTTTTCGGCTTTGACCTGCGCCATGTAGTCGGCGACGTCAAGGATTTCGATGGCTTCTTCGCGGGTTAGTTCGCGGGTGTCGAGCAGATGCTTCATGAGAGCCCTCCCAGCTGGATAATGTCAACTCGGTCTGTTGCGTTGTCGGTTTCAGTCAGTACGACGCGCACGGTTTCGCTGGCGCTGGTGGGCAGGTTTTTGCCCACGTGGTCGGCGCGGATGGGTAGTTGCCGGTGTCCGCGGTCTACGAGGACTGCCAGGCGTACGAGGGCGGGTCGTCCGTGGGCGTTGAGTGCGTCGAGGGCGGCGCGTACGGTGCGGCCGGAGTAGAGGACGTCGTCAACGAGGACTACGGTTTTGCCTTCAATGCCGATGGTGGGCATGATGCTTTCCCCTGCGGTGTCTGGGGAGGTGGTGCCGCCGGTTCGCTGGTCGTCGCGGTAGGCGGTGATGTCCAGGGCGCCGATTCGTGTTTCTGCGTTGAAGTTCGGCTCGATGGCTTGGATGCGGGCTGCGAGTCGTACGGCGAGGGGCACGCCGCGGGAGCGGATGCCGATGAGTACGAGGTTTTCTACGCCTTTATTGGTTTCAATAATTTCGTAGGCGATGCGGGTGAGGGCGCGGCGGATTTCGTCCTCGCTGAGGATGGTGCGGCCGACGGTGGTCGCGTCCTCGGAGGCGTTTTGAGGGGTTGCCGAATGGGGGGCTGCGGTTAGATTTCGCCCCTGATTCGCGCCGGATGTGGGTACAGCTGACCCAGGCATAGCCGTCTCCTTCCCCGCCTCACGGGACGGATTTAAAGGTTTTGTGCTTCTAGTAGGGTACCACAGTTCACAGGCTACGTTCAGGTTCGGCGAGAGACCGCTCACGGTGAGGAGGAGACAGCGATGAGGCACGTACCGCATCCCTTATCTGCGCTGCAACAAGCAGGATCTCGACAATATGGACAAATAGTGAGCCGGGGTGTGTGCTCTGTGGATATATGTTAGGGTAATGGCATCAACCGATAACATTCCGCTGAATTCCACACGTTGTTGCGTGGATAATTCGGCGGTTTACACAACCACACACCAGAAAAGAACCAACAATGATGTTTAACCGTAGTTCTATTGCCGCGCTTTCTGCGGCAATGATGCTCACCCTGTCCGCTTGTTCCGGTGGTGCGCAGGTCAGCGCAGAATCGAGCGCTTCCACCTCCGCGAGCGCTGAGTCGGCAAGCGCGGAAGCTTCTGCAACTCCCACTCCTTCGCCCACTCCGACGGGTTATGAGCCCGTGCTGATTCGTGCGAACGTTGATCTGGATAACCCGTCGAAGGAAGCAGCAGATGCGACCCTCAAGGCTGCATACGATGCGTTGGAACAGTACCGACGTGTTTGGAATGCATGGATGCATGGGAGCCTGGAGCACACGAGTGATGAAGAGCTGCTCCGATACGTGGATAAATCCTTCCTGGAAGACACAAAGGAGGAAGTGGAGAATATTCAAAAGTTCACAGAAGAAAACCACGGTCCTATCAAGGGCGAAATTGCCTTCAATAACATCGATCCAGTCACCTATGGAACCATGCACGACGATGGTTCTGTCTCATACAACACCGGCGCAACCATCACGTTCTGTGAAGACTGGAGTAACGTTCGCTCTGCTGAGGGTAAGAAATTTAAGGACCCTCAACTAACGCGACGGGTCTTTGTTCTTCGCCGTTCTGAAGATAATGCGTTTGTTGTTGTCAAATCTGAGACCCTTCATTACGGTTGCGGAGACGAAGCAGACGCTACGAGCGAGGCGACCGCATCCGCTCAAAGCGAGTAGTGATACTAAACGAGGCGCATACCGGACACGCAGGGCGGGGGCTCCGTCCTCAAGGCGCTCAGCGCCGCAGAGGGGGCACTCCCCCGCCCGCGTTGTCCGGTGTGCTTCCAACAGTCACCATTTCCATAGCCGTCTTTATCGGCACAACCACACACCAGAAAAGAACTAACAATGATGTTTAACCGTAGTTCTATTGCCGCG
>NZ_KV810762.1:6750-26327 GCF_001812895.1 Rothia sp. HMSC069C04 | reverse complement strand
CGGCAATGATGCTCACCCTGTCCGCTTGTTCCGGCGGCGCGCAGGTCAACGCAGAATCGAGTGCTTCCACCTCCGCGAGCACTGAATCGGCAAGCACTGAAGCTTCTGTAACTCCCACTGCTACTCCTTCGCCCACCCCGACCGGTCCGTCTGGCTCCGAAATCGAACTGATTTACGCGAGCATGGACGTGAACCGCAACTCGCAGGAAGCCGCTGAGGCAACCGATAAAGCTGCGCACGCCGCATTGGAGCAGCATTTCCGTCTTTGGAATGCCTGGAGGCACGGGGATATCGAACACACCAGCGATGAGGAGCTGGTCCGGTACGTACATAAAGACGTGCTCGAAAGCGTGAAGAAGACTGTGGAGAATTTTTATGAGCTCTCTCAGGAAGCTCCCGCGAACGGCGATATTATCTTCCGTGATGCTAAGACAAAAGAGATTTACGGAAGCATCAAGGATGACGGGTCACGCGTATACAATACCGGCGTGGTTATCACCTACTGTGAAGACTGGAGTGATCTTCGCCGGGTAGATGGTGAGAAAGTTGATTCACCTCTGCAGACGCGAGAAATCACTTTTATTCGTCGCGCAGAGGATGGTGCGTTCGTTATTGCCAAGATGCGAACCGTACATAAAGGTTGCGACAACCAAGCAAACGCTACGAGCGAGGCGATCGCATCCGCTCAAAGCGAGTAGCTAATACTGCACGAGGCGCATACCGGGCACGCAGGGCGGGGGCTCCGTCCTCAAGGCGCTCAGCGCCGCAGAGGGGGCACTCCCCCGCCCGCGTTGTCCGGTGAAGCCTCGAACGTTAACCCTACCCACGGGCTCCAGTGCACCTCCCGACATATCTCAGCCGGTACCACCGAACCCAGCGAGCGCACTCCAACCCCTGCAAGCGCATCCGGCTCAGCATCCCAAACCCGAGCACACGACACACGCAACCTAGACACAGAAAACCCCCGCCGTCCTGTAGCGAACTACAGCACGGCGGGGGTTTCACGTACGCTCCCCTGCGGGCACATCCTCAACGGCAGCAAACCAACCAGCTACAAGCCAGCAGGCCGCGGCGGGACGTCTTACGCGAGCAGGGTCGGCTTCACCTGACGGAGCTTATCCAGCAGACCGTTCACGAACTTCGGAGATTCATTCGTGGACAGCACACGCGCCAGACCGACAGCCTCAGAAATTGCGACAGCATCCGGAACTTCATCATTGTACAGAAGCTCCCAAGTGCCAATACGCAGCACGGCACGGTCCACAGCGGGCATACGCTCGAAGGACCAGTCACGGGCGTAAGTCTCCACAAACTCGCGGATCTCTTCGTCGTGGTCGCGGACGCCACGAATGATTTCCTCAGAGTAAGCAGAGATCTGCGCTACCGTGTACAGTCGGCGGCGGCGGAGTACCTCAATATAATCTTCGTTGCGCTGATCCGCCTCGAAGAGCACTTCGAGGGCGCGCAATCGGGCTTTCGTACGCGAATTCATTAGTCGTTCACGCGACCGAGGTACTCACCGGTGCGGGTGTCAACCTTGACCTTGGTGCCGGTCTCCAGGAACAGGGGAACCTGGATCTCGTAGCCGGTCTCAACGGTTGCGGGCTTGGTGCCGCCGGTGGAGCGGTCGCCCTGCAGGCCGGGCTCGGTGTAGGTGATTTCGAGGACCACGGATGCGGGCAGCTCGATGTACAGGGGGCTACCCTCGTGCATTGCGATGGTTGCGGTCTGGGACTCGAGCATGTAGTTTGCTGCGTCGCCAACAACGGTTGCGGGAACGTTGATCTGGTCGTAGGTCTTCATGTCCATGAAGACGTAGTCGTCGCCGTCCTGGTACAGGTACTGGTAGTCGGAGCGGTCAACGGTTGCGGTCTCAATCTTAGCGCCAGCGTTAAAGGTACGGTCGACGACCTTGCCGGAGGTAACGTTGCGCAGCTTGGTGCGGACGAACGCGCCACCCTTACCGGGCTTAACGTGCTGGAACTCAACGACGGACCAGAGGTTGCCGTCAATCTTCAGGACGGCGCCGTTCTTAATATCGGTAGTGGATGCCATGGGGCTCTCCTTCGTGTCATCGACGCTCACGCCGTAGTGGTACCCGGCGAGGCGCTAAGTTTTCAATGAGCAAAAATATGTCCCGTACATTCTACAGGATGCGCACGAATTTGCCTAGCAGGGGCGCCACAGTTTTTCTGTGGCACCCCGCCCGGCTGGCGCGTATTAGCAAATACGTACCGAGTGCATCCGGTGAATGTACGGGACCCGTCACCTACTCGGTAATCTCCTGGTAGGTCATGTACAGGATCGAGTCGTCCGGCACCTCGTAGACGCGCGGGCGAGCCAAACCGTCAAGAATGATGAAGCGCAGCAGGTTGCCGCGTGCCTTCTTGTCGCGGCGCATTGCTTCGAGCAGCTGGGGCCATGCGTCTGCCTTGTAGGAGGTGGGCAGGCCCAGGGATTCGAGGATGCGGCGGGTGCGTGCCACGAGTTCTTCGTCAGCGTGGCCGGTTGCTAGCGCCAGTTCGGCGGCGTAGACCATGCCCACCGCAACGGCCGCGCCGTGACGCCACTGGTAGCGTTCGTTACGCTCAATGGCGTGGGCGAGGGTGTGGCCGTAGTTCAGGATTTCGCGGCGGCCGGATTCGCGCAGGTCCTCGGAGACAACCTCCGCCTTCACGCGCACGCTGCGCTCAATGAGTTCACGCATCACGGCGGACTGCGAATCGCGCACGGCCTGCGGGTTTGCCTCAATCAGGTCGAGAATCTCGGGGTCTGCGATGAAGCCGCACTTGACGACCTCACCCATGCCGGTCAGCAACTCGTGCTCAGGCAAGGTGCGCAGGGTGCCGATCTCGCAGAGCACGGCGGCGGGCGGCCAGAACGCGCCGACCAGGTTCTTACCCTCGGCGGTGTTGATGCCAGTCTTGCCGCCCACGGCAGCGTCCACCATGCCGAGCAGGGTGGTCGGAATGTGGATGACGCGCACGCCGCGCAGCCAGGTTGCCGCGACGAAGCCGGCAACGTCGGTAATGGCGCCGCCGCCCACGGAGATGATCGCGTCGGTGCGGGTGAAGTCGTTCTGACCGAGCACCTGCCAGCAGAACGCCGCCACCTGGTAGTGCTTTGCCTCCTCAGCGTCTGGGATTTCGGCGCTGAACGATTCGTAGCCCATGGCGCGCAGGTCTTCCATGACCAGCTCACCGGTGGAACGCAGGGCACGCGGGTGAATCACGAGCACCTTCTTGGTGCGGTTGCCCAGAATTTCGGGGATTTTACCGAGCAGGTTGTGGCCGATGAGAACCTCATAGTTCTCACGCGGGGAGCTGCCGGTCACCGGGATGCGGGTGATATCTTCCGCGCCGGAGGCACCGAAAGTGGGGGTGGGCTGAGTGCTCATCGTGTGTCCTTTCACAGGTGAGGGGTTATGCTTGGGGGCGCTGCGCGCGGGAGGCGCGGGTTGCGGTCACGTACGCCTGGATTTCGGCGGTCATCTCGGTGATGGGGCGGCCGCCTCGTGCGTCCAGGGTGAAGTGTGCCAGCTCTTCGTATCGGCTGCGGCGGCGCTCAAAAATTTCGGTCCACCGCTCGACCGGGTTCGGCTGCAGCAGCGGGCGGGTCTTGTTGCCGGTAATGCGCGGGGTGACGGTGTCAGCATCAACGAGGATGTACACCACGCATTCGTCCTTGAGCAGCTCCGCGACCGAGTCGGTCATGGGCGCGCCGCCGCCCAGGGAGAACACCGTGTTGCGGTACACGGGCGAGGTGAGGACCTCTTCGATGGTTTTGCGTTCGAGCTCGCGGAAGTACGCCTCACCGAAAATTTCGAAGATTTCGGAGACTTCGCCGTAGCGTTCCACGATGAGCTGGTCGGCGTCGAGGAACTCGTAGCCGTAGAAACGCGCCAGGTGCGTACCAATGTAGGTCTTACCTGCCGCCATGGGGCCGATGAGCACGATGGGTCGGGAGCGTTCCGCGAAGTTCTCGTGCATTTCACGCACCTGCTGCGGGTGGATGCGAGCGCCGCAGGCGGACTCGTCTTCTGCGAGCGCTTCTGCGGGGGTTTCTTCCGGCGCGCCCAGTTCTTCCAGCGCAACGGGTTCTTCCGGCATGCATGCCTCTGCGGGCGCGGCAACCTGAACCTTACCGAACAGCGCCGGGGTCGGACGAACCGGCTTGGCGTGTTCAGCCGCGGGCACAGCTACGGGGGCTGCGGGCGCAGGCTGAGGTTCCGGAGACTGCGGTTCAGCCTCCTGCACGGGAGCAGAAGCGCTCTCCCCCGCCGCAGGCTGAGCCTGTTTCGGAGGTGCCGGCTTGGGCGCGGCAGGCTTCGGCGTAGCGACTACCGACGGCGCGACCGGTTTTGGAGCTGCGGGCTTGGCGGGTGCAGGCTTGGGTGCAGTCGGCTTGGGTGCTTCCGCCGTCGCGGGCTCCTTGCCGGATTCCTCTTCGGCGGTGCCCATGCCCTGCAGGGCGCTGAGCAGCTTCAGGCGCAGGTCCTCGTCCAGACCGAGCGCCGGGTCGGCGTCCTCAGACACCGAGGAGGCGTACAGGCGCACACCCTGCGTGTTCGCCGCAGCGGCGGCGGGCAGGGGGCGGGTGCCAAAACGCATCAGGTCAGCCGGGGTGGGCACGCGAGAGGCCGGGCGAGAAGAATCCTCACGCTCAACAGCCTCACGAGCCCCAGCGCCTGCAGCCTCAACAGCCTGCTCAGCCGCAGCAGATACGGATTCCGATACACCGGATTCCGGGCGCGGCGAAGCGCCCCCTCGCGCACGCTGCGTCGCCGCAGCAATACGCGCAAGGGGGCTCGAAGCGACCGGGCGAACACCCTGCTCCACAGAAACCTCCCCGGAACCGCGACCCTTCGCGCCGCAGCCCTCAGACTCCGCCGGAAGGGGCACTACGCGTCCCAACCAGCCACGTTAGACTCCCACGCCAGAGACGCCGGAATAGCGTCCAGGTAGGAATCCATGTTGCGGCGAGTCTCACCGATCGAGTCTCCACCAAACTTCTCCAGTGCCGCCTCAGCGAGCACCAGGGCGACCATAGCCTCCGCCACCACGCCAGCGGCGGGAACAGCACACACGTCCGAACGCTGGTGGTGGGCGCGAGCCTCTTCACCGGTGGAAGTGTCAATGGTCTTCAGAGCCTTCGGCACGGTCGCAATGGGCTTCATTGCCGCGCGCACACGCAGCAGGTCGCCAATGCTCATGCCGCCCTCAATACCACCTGCACGGTTGGTATCGCGGGTAACGCCGTGCTCACCAATGGAAATCTCGTCGTGAGCGGCAGTGCCGGGGCGGTCAGCGGTCGCGAAACCGTCGCCAACCTCAACGCCCTTAATAGCCTGAATACCCATCAGGGCTGCAGCAAGGCGCGCGTCCAGGCGGCGGTCCCAGTGCACGTACGAACCCAGTCCGGGAGGCATACCGTACGCGAGCACCTCAACCACACCGCCGAGAGTCTCGCCGTCCTTGTGCGCCTCGTCCACGCGCTGAACCATCGCGTCGGAGGTTGCCTTGTCGAAGCAGCGCAGCGGGTCAGCATCCAGCTGGTCAACGTTGCGAGGCGAAGGCACCGGGGCGCCCTCGGGAGCATGCACGCCACCCACAGCCACGGTGTGAGAAACCAGCTCAACACCTAGAGCCTTCAAAATCTGGGCGGCAACCACGCCAAGAGCCACGCGGGTCGCAGTCTCACGCGCGGAGGCGCGCTCCAGCACCGGGCGAGCCTCAGAGAAGTTGTACTTCTGCATACCCGCAAAATCGGCGTGACCGGGGCGCGGGCGGGTCAGCGCAGCATTACGCGCACGGTGCTCAATCAGCTTGGGGTCAACCGGGTCGGAGCTCATCACGTCAGTCCACTTGGGCCACTCGGTGTTGGCAATCTCAATAGCGACCGGGCCGCCCTGAGTCAGGCCGTGACGCACACCGCCCAGGATGCGCACGCGGTCCTCCTCGAACTTCATGCGGGCACCGCGGCCGTAGCCAAGGCGGCGACGAGCCAGGGCGTCACGCACCATGTCGCTGGTGAGTTCCACACCGGCGGGTACGCCCTCAATAATGCCGACGAGCGCCTCGCCGTGGGATTCTCCGGCAGTGAGCCAACGCAGGGCCATAGGTTAACCTCTTTTCATCGCACCCGCACCGCAGCGCAGGAGGAAGGAATAATAATTCTTCACGTGTATAAATAGTGTATAAAATGCCTGTTTACTGAGCGAGTGAAAGCACGCTTTTTTCACGAAACGGAAGCACGAGGCGCAAGATCAACCGCCGCGCACATCGCATTCACCAAGCCCAGCAGCTCACCCTCAGACAGGGTGCGGTCGGTAAATAGCAGCACCTGCTCCACCGCCTGGTACAGCAGCATCTCCAGGCCAGAAACCACCGTGCCGCCGTTAGCCTCCCAAGCGCTCGCCAGCACCGAAGGCCACGGGTTATACGCAACATCGAGCAGTACCGGCCGGTGCGTTGCGGAGGCGCCCTTCAGCCCGCTCAGCTGGTTCGCCCACTCATCCGCCGCATGGGCAGGAAGAGTAGACACCACCGGGTGATGACCGCGCTCCGCAAGATTCTGCGGCAAATCAGCCAGGGAAATCTGCTCCAGCTGAACGCCCAGGCGGTCCGCTACCTCCTGCACGCTACCGAGCTTATGCAGCGAACGGGCGTACACGCTCACACGGGAATACCCCAGCAGATGCAGAGCGGTCAGGGCGGAAATAGCGGTCGCTCCGCCACCCACAATCGCGGCAGAATCCTTGAGTGGCTGCGGTTCCAAACCGGCGTGGCGCAGCGCGTTCACAATGCCGATCACGTCCGTGTTATCGCCCAGCACCTTCTCACCGCGCGGATACACCGTGTTCACCGCGCCGGTCACGAGGGCAGTCTCACTCAGCTCATCGCAATACTTGATGACCGCGGTCTTCAACGGCATCGTCACCGACAGACCCGCAATATACGGGGCGTCCTCCGTACCCTTCGGGTGGCGCACACCGTGCATAATCGCCGGCAAATCATCGGGCAGAGTATCGCGGCGATTATAACCCAAATTCTGCTCACCCAAAAAGTCATACGCGGCACGATGCAGTGCAGGCGACAGCGAATGCGCAATCGGGTGCCCCAGCACGTAGGCGCGGCGAAGATACGGGGCCTCACGGTACGGTTCAGTCTTCATCGATAGATACTCTTTCGCTCTCAACGCTTGGGGCTTGCGGACACGCACGCCACGAACCCGCGGTCATAGGCGCACTCTACCCATTTTAAGGGACAAACCAATATTCGGGTACAGCAAAGGCGGGCACCTCCCCCACTCTCGTGGAGGCGGTACCCGCCTCAGCAAGGAACCTTCAGTCCAAAGCTACTAAATCGTAGCTACCAGCTAAACCGATTAGCTACAACTTAGCTACAGCGGTTCGGGTGCTTAGAACACCACTGGTTGTACTCTTCAACATAACGCTGGTGCTCAGCGTACGTGCGGGAGTACTTAGTCTCACCGGAATCCAGGTCCACAGTCACCCAGTAGTAGTACGGGTTCTTCTCGGGAGCCGCAGCAGCCTTAATCGAAGCCAGCTGCGGGGAACCAATCGGACCCTTCGGAAGACCCTTATTCGCATAAGTGTTGTACTTATTGCTCTTATCGGCCTTCTGCTCTTCAGTCAGGTGGTACGAACGGACACCCAGACCGTAAGTCACGGTCGCATCCGACTGGATCAGACCCGAGGTCTCACCATCGGGGTTGTTCAGACGATTCTCAATGATGCCTGCAACCGCCACGTAGTCCTTCGGCTGAGCCTCAAGCTCCACGATGGAGGCGATGGTCAGAACCTCGAAGGTCTTCTGGTCGCCGCTCACGCCGGCTTCCTTCAGGTCAGCCTTGGTCTTATCAACCATGGTCTGAATGACCTTCTTGATGTCGGTGTCCTTCGGGAAGCGGTACTCACCCGGGTGCAACCAACCCTCAATCGAGGGGAAGTTGCTCGGCACACCGTACTGGGTGTAGTTGCTGACCGCGTCCTCAACCTGCTTGCGGGTGAACGCGCCATCGGAGCCAGAAACAATCAGATCGATGGTCTCGCTCACGCGCTTACCCTGCGGAATCGCCAGGTACAGAACGTTGCTGTTCGCATCAATAATGGTCGTAATCGCGCTCGAGCTGCTCATGTGCTGCTGCAGTTCATAGGTGCCAGGCTGCAGGTACTTACCCTTGCTCTCCTTGGTGTACACCTCAAGGAACTTATCAGCATCAGCAATGACGCCCGCCGCCTCAAGCTCCTGCGCCACCTGCGCGGTGGACTGGCCAGAACGAATCGTGAAAGTCACGGTCGTACCATTGCCGCCACCCGAGTAGTCACGAGTCTTGAACGGGTCATAGCGAGTAATCAAGGCACCCGAAATGATGACCAGAGCCACCACAAACAAGGAAATAGCGCTCAGCATGATGGCGCGGCGGCGGCGCTTACGCGCACGCAACGTAGCCACCGACACGATTTCCTGTTCCATCGTGATGCCGGTGATGCCCTTACGTTCATCCTCGGCTGTCGGCCTAAAGAGGTCGAGCCCGCTCTCTTCGGGATGTTTATTCTGTTCGGTCACTGAAGGTTCTCCGTTTCGTTGACGGCACCGACCGTGGTCCCTTCTGACTCGGACGGTCGGTTTTCTTCGTGGGCCGGATCGCTCACCTTGTACCCGGCTACGGACTGCCCCGCTTTGAGGGCATCCAGGCTGTACTGCAAAATGTTCACAGCCGCCACCTGGTCAACCATAGTCTTGAAATCTCGGCTGGAAACCCCAGCCTCGTGCAGTGCACGGTGAGCGCTCACGGTGGTGAGTCGCTCATCCACCAGCCAAATGTTAATGTGTGTTTTCTCTTCGGCATCCAGCTCGGAGCGCAGAGCCTGAGCGTACTCCCGAGCCATCTCCGTGGAGGGAGAATCCCCACCACGCATGGTCTTCGGAAGCCCGACGAAAACCTCCACCACCTCGTTCACCTCAATCAGCTTACGCAGAACGCGGCGGTCAGAGTTCTTCTTCGCGTCGCGGCGCAGCGTCTTGAGCGGGGTGGCGAGAATACCGTCGGGGTCGCTGAGGGCGGTGCCGACGCGGGCGTTACCCACATCGACACCCATCCGCACTCCGCGCTGGAATTCTGCCATGTTTAGGCCTGAGCCTGTGCGATAGCGTCGCGGACAGCGTCCAGTGCAGCACCAATCTTGGATGCGTCCTGGCCACCACCCTGAGCGACGTCGTCCTTACCGCCGCCACCGCCGCCGAGAACACCGGCAGCGACGCGAACCAGAGCGCCAGCCTTCACGCCAGCCTCACGAGCACCTTCATTGGTTGCCACCAGGACGACGGGGCGGCCATTAGCCACACCCACCACGGCGACAACAGCAGCCTCGGAGCCGAAGCGCGAACGCAGATCCAGAGCCAGGTCACGAACGCCGTTAGCGTCCAGCTCGCCAGCGTCATGTGCCAGAACGCGAACAGAACCGATGGTCTGTGCGTTCTCCAGCAGCTTGCCAGCCTCAGCCTGCAGCTTCTCGCGGCGCAGCTGAGCTAGTTCCTTCTCAGCAGCCTTCAGCTTAGCCAGAGTCTGGTTAATCTTCTCCGGCAGATCAGCGGAAGACTGAACCTTCATCAGGCCGGTCAGCTGGTTCACCAGGGTACGCTCAGCAGCCAGGTGGTTGAAGGAATCCAGACCCACCAGAGCCTCAACACGGCGGTTACCGGAGCCAACAGAGCCCTCGGTCAGCAGGGTCAGCGAACCAATCTCAGCGGACGAACCAACGTGGGTACCACCGCACAGCTCGCGGGAGAACTCGCCGCCGATCTCAACAACACGCACCACGTCGCCGTACTTCTCACCGAAGAGGCTCATAGCGCCCAGAGCCTTAGCCTCAGCCAGCGGCATCTCACGAGTAATCACCTCGTGGTTATCGCGGATCGCGAGGTTAGCAACCTCTTCAACCTCACGCTTAGCGGACTCGGACAGGCCCTCGCCCCACGCGAAGTCGAAGCGCAGGTAGCCTTCCTTGTTGAAAGAGCCACGCTGAGTAGCCTCGTTGCCGAGCACCTGGTGCAGGGCAGCGTGAATGATGTGGGTACCGGAGTGTGCCTTCTCACCGTCGCGGCGGCGCTGAACATCAACCTGTGCCACAACATCGGCACCGGTGTGAACCTCGCCCTCACGCACAACGGCGCGGTGAACGCTCAGACCCTTCACGGGCTGCTGAACGTCCTGAACGTCAATGATGAAGCCGTTACCAGTAATGACACCGGTATCAGCTGCCTGGCCACCTGCCTCCGCGTAGAACGGAGTCTCATCCAGGACAACCTCAATCTTGTCGCCAGCCTTAGCGGCGGGCACGGAAACGCCGTCCACCAGGATTGCGCGCAGCTTAGTCTCAGTACGCAACTCGGTGTAACCGGTGAAGATGGAGCCACGCTCGTCCACGAGCTTACGCAGCTCGGACAGGTCAGCGAACGCACCCTTCTTCGCCTTAGCGTCAGCCTGCGCACGGTGACGCTGCTCAGCCATCAGCTCGCGGAAGGACTTCTCATCAACCTTCACGCCAGCCTCAGCAGCCATCTCCAGGGTCAGGTCAATCGGGAAGCCGTAGGTGTCGTGCAGAGCAAACGCCTCAGCACCAGAAACAGCGTTGGAACCGTCCTTCTTAGCGGCAGCAACAGCCTCTTCCAGACGCTCAGTACCGGTCTCAATGGTGTGCAGGAACGCCTTCTCCTCAGCGTACGCAATACGGGAAATACGCTCGAAGTCGTCAGCAACGTACGGGAAAGCACCCTTCATCGCATCACGCGAAGCCGGGAACAGCACGGGCAGGCAGGGCTCAGTAACGCCCAGCAGACGCATCGCACGGATAGCGCGGCGCATCAGACGGCGCAGAATGTAGCCACGACCCTCGTTGGAGGGGGTCACGCCATCAGCAATCAGCATCAGCGAAGAGCGGATGTGGTCCGCCACCACGCGCATACGCACGTCGTCCTCGTAGCCCTCGTCCTTGGGGGACTCGGAGCCGTGGTACTTCTTACCGGACAGCTCAGAAGCAGCATCCAGAACGGGGCGGACCTGGTCAGTCTCGTAGAAGTTCTCAACACCCTGCAGCAGCATGGCAAGACGCTCAACGCCCAGACCGGTATCGATGTTCTTCTTCGGCAAATCACCCAGAATCTCGAAGTCATCCTTACCGATGCCCTCGCCACGCTGGTACTGCATGAACACAAGGTTCCAAATCTCAATGTAACGGTCGTCGTCAGCCGCCGGGCCGCCTTCCTTACCGTACGCGGGGCCACGGTCGTAGAAGATCTCCGAGTCGGGGCCTGCGGGGCCGGGCTGACCGGTGGACCAGTAGTTTTCCTTCATGCCCATACGCTGAATACGCTCAGCCGGGAAGCCCACCTTGTTGTGCCAAATGTCGAAAGCCTCATCGTCACCCTCATAAATGGTGACCCACAGGCGCTCCGGATCCAGGCCGAAACCGCCCTTATCCTGAGGGGTGGTCAGCAGCTCGTAAGCGAAAGGAATAGCCTGCTCCTTGAAGTAATCACCAAACGAGAAGTTACCAGCCATCTGGAAGAAGGTACCGTGACGCGCAGTCTTACCGACCTCTTCAATGTCCAAGGTGCGGATGCACTTCTGCACGCTGGTCGCGCGGGAGAACGGAGGGGTCTCACGGCCCAGGAAGTAGGGAATGAACGGCACCATACCGGCGATGGTGAACATAGCGCCGGGCTCGTTCGAAATCAGCGATGCCGAAGGCACCACAGTATGGCCGCGGGAAGCGAAGAAATCGATCCAGCGCTTAGAAATCTCCTGTGAGAGCATCTCGTTCCTTAGAGTAATCTGTGCGAAATTCTAAATTAGTCTACTGACCTATGGTGCCTGTCCGAGAGCAAAATGGCTAATCGAGCCACCCTCGTACCGTGGTTAACGGACAAAAACACCACCTTTAAAAACCTAGTTGAAGAAGCCGTCGCCGAGCTGACGGTCACGCGCAATACGCTGCTCACGCGCTCGCTTCTGAGCCTCTTCCAAGGAGGCAATCTCAGCCTCCACCTCAATGAGTTCACGCTCAGCCAGGCGGCGGTTCGTGGATTCAATCTCAGCCGAGCTCATCTGGCGGTCCCATGTATCCAGGGAGCCAGGACGCAGATCCTGCTTCTGGCGCTCCACCTTAGCGTTGAGCTCCATCTCCTTCTCCTGCATGCCCTCACGCACGCGGGCGGCGAACTCAACAGCACGCAACGCATACGGCTGCAGGGGCTTGCCAATCGGCGAATCGAAGAACTTTCCCATATGAGACTCCGGGTTGAGGGCAAGCTCACCGTGCTCACGCATGAGCAGGGCGCTGCCGGGGGTACGCTGAGCAGGTTCGGAGGTGGCACGCCTGGAAGCGAAGTAACCAACCGCCGCGCCGGCGCCGAGCAGAAGAGCTGAACGAAGCAGACCCATTAGTTCTCACCGCCTGCAGAGTAAGAGGACTGAGCCGAACCGTACTGGCCGCCAGTGTGGGTGTTGCCGGTGTTGCCAGCGGTGCCGTGTGCATCGCCGGTCTTGCCGCCGCGGAACGCCTGACGCACACCGTACGAGAAGGACGCAACCTTAATCAGCGGCTGACCCACAGTCGAGGTCACCAGCGAGGACAGCGCAGAAACGTTCGCGGACGCATCCGAAACGTTCGAGGTGATGTCGTCAACCTTCTCCAGCTGCTCATTGGTGGTCACCACAGTACGGGTCACCTCTTCAATGAGAGGGCCGGTGCTCTGGTTCAGCGAACGAATCGTCACGATAAGCTCATCAAACACCTTAGTCAGGCGAATAATGGGTAACGCAAGAAGAGCCACCAGAATCGCAAAAACTCCTGCTGCAATCAGGCCCGCAATATCTCCGCCGGTCATCTATAACCCCATTCCGCTCAATGCATGATGCTTATCAATAGTCGTACAAGGCTGGACGCCACCGTGGCGTACAGCCGGATCGTGCATACAGTTCAGGACTGTATACACAGCTCAATCCCCTATTTTAGTCGAAAAATCCTTCAAGCGCCCCCTAAACTCTCATGAAACTCCCAGCGACGGAAGATTCACAGGTTCAGCGGCATCACTGCCCTGTAGTGTATATACCCCAAAAACCCGCGCGTTAAACGGGAACAACCCGCCCCCACCGAACGGTGCAGGACGGGTTGCTTCTCGAAAAATCGAGATTATGCCAGACGCGAGTAGTACTCAACGACCAGCTGCTCGTCGCAGATCACGGGGATCTCTTCGCGCTTGGGCTTGCGCTCAAGCTTTGCGTGCAGCTTCTCGATCTCAACGTTCAGGTATGCGGGAACCTCGGGCAGAACTGCCTGGTTCTCACCTGCAGCCGCAGCCTGGAAGGGGGTGGTCTTCTCAGCCTTGGGGTGAACGTGGATCAGCTGGCCGGGCTTGACGTGGAACGAGGGGCGGTCCACGCGAACGCCGTCAACCATGATGTGACGGTGAACAACCATCTGACGTGCCTGTGCAATGGTGCGGGCGAAGCCTGCACGCAGAACCAGAGCGTCGAGGCGGGTCTCGAGCAGCTCGACCATGTTCTTACCGGTCTGGCCCTCGGTACGCTTTGCCTCGAGGTATGCGCGGCGCATCTGTGCCTCGCGAATGTTGTACTGAGCGCGCAGACGCTGCTTTTCCTTCAGCTGGGTAGCGTAGTTGGAGTCAGCCTTCTTGCGGGCACGGCCGTGCTGGCCGGGGCCGTAAGGACGACGCTCGAGGTACTTTTCTGCCTTCGGGGTCAGTGCAATGCCCAGGGCACGGGACTGACGCACGGTACGGCGGGTGCGGTTGTGCTTAGCCACAATCTACCTTTCTATGTGAGGCTCCTGCACCCTCACGGGTGGGGCCTCAGTCTGTTGAATACTGGCCTCCTCGGTTGACCCCGCCGGGATCCGTACGCGACCGGTTCGGTCGTTGCTGTACGGCGGTGGGGCGGAGAGCTCGGGGCAGAGTACCCCGCAGCTACATTACTGACACCCGCACGGATGCGGGCATAGTAATTGCCAGACCCGTCAAGCTTACCGGATGCACCCGGGCTTTACCAGCCTTTTGGGAAATCTTTGGTTCAAATCACTGTGCGTGTGGGTTTTTAATACTTACCCACACGACCCCAACAGAAAATATTTGCACCCGTCAGGGCTATTTAGGCGTGCCTTTCCCGAAAAATTGCGGCGCCGAGATGTTGGATTGTAATCATTTCGTTATTTTTAACCTGTGAATCTATGGGAATAGCTTGAATCAGTCCCCCATATCGCCTAGACTAGAAACCATAACAAGCTTGGCGTCCGCCCTTCCGGGAAGGCCGATAGTCAAGACGTCTATCACAACTCAAAACTCTGACGCGGTGCGCAGTACTACCGAGGTACTACGCACCGCTTTCTGTTTGCGCTCAGCCCTATACGGCTACCTTCCTACCGAGCCGCGCCGATCTCCCGGTGGTCAGCACTCAAAGTAGTAGACGGCTCGATGGGAGCCACGTAAGCTAACGGGTCGTATCCTGCACCGGAGCCGCATCCAAAATACGGCGAATACGCTCACGACGCTCCGTCAACGTACGCTCAAAACCGTGCTGAGTCGGCTCGTAGTAGACCGTGCCGCGCAGAGTATCCGGCAGGTACTGCTGCGCCGCCACATGCCCCGGCTCATTATGCGCATACACATACCCCACGCCGTGACCAAACTGCTTAGCCCCCGCATAATGACCATCACGCAGATGCACCGGAACCTGACCCGAAGCACCCGCACGCACATCCGCAATCGCGCGGTTAATCGCGTTATACGCCGCGTTTGACTTCGGCGCGAGCGCACAATAAATCACCGCCTGCGACAGGATAATACGCGCCTCCGGCATGCCCACCAGCGCCACCGACTGCGCCGCAGCCGTCGCCACCTGCAGCGCCTGCGGATCAGCCAGGCCAATATCCTCACTCGCCAAAATCATGATGCGCCGAGCCACAAAACGCGGATCCTCGCCGCCCTCCAGCATGCGCGCCAGATAGTGCACCGCGGCGTCCGCATCAGAGCCGCGCATGGATTTAATGAACGCACTCACCACGTCATAATGCTGATCGCCCGAACGGTCGTAGCGGATCGCGGCGCGGTCCACCGCCTCCGTAGCATGCGCCAGGGTGATGCGCACGGGCGCGGCAGGTTTCGTAGACTTCTCCCCCGCCTGATTTGCCGAATTTACCGAGTCTGCCGAATCTGCCAAATCCTCAGCGGAGCGGGCAGATTCTACCGAAGCCTGTTCGGCCTCGCTAAACGCAATCGCAGCCGCCGCCTCCAGGGAAGTCAGGGAGCGGCGAGCGTCGCCTCCCGAAACCGCCGCGAGGTGGGCGCGCGCATCCGCATCAATAACCGCCGCACCATCAAAACCGCGCGGGTCAGCCAACGCACGGTCAATCAAACGCTCAATATCGGACTGCTCCAACGAATGAACCCGCAACAGCAGCGAGCGCGAGAGCAGCGGCGAAATAATGCTGAACGACGGGTTCTCCGTCGTAGCCGCCACCAGAATCACCCAGCGGTTCTCCACACCGGGCAGAAGTGCATCCTGCTGAGCCTTCGTGAAACGGTGAATCTCGTCGAGGAAGAGCACAGTGGTCGTGCCGTACATGTCGCGGTCGAGCAGCGCCTGATCCATGACCGCGCGCACATCCTTCACGCCCGCAGTAATCGCCGAAAGCTCCACGAACTTACGACCCGGCGCACGCGCAATCACATGCGCCAGAGTGGTCTTGCCCGTACCCGGAGGGCCGTACAAAATCACCGAGGACGGGCCAGCCGGGCCGGCGTTCTCCCCCGCCAACACGCGCAGAGGCGCACCCGGAGTCAGCAGATGCTCCTGGCCGAGGACCTCATCAATCGTGCGCGGACGCATGCGCACCGCCAACGGTGCACGAGACGCCGAACGGGCAGAATACGCACGCGACGCAGAGGCACGCGAGGAGGCGGGCTCCTCGGCGGGCGCACCAATCAGGCTCACGCGGTCCCCGTCGTCGGGCAGCTCAAGGTCAAAGAGGGAATCAGCCATAGTCTTACTCTATCGTTTCACAATCTGGAGGCGGGTACGGGGTGTGGATATACAGCTGCGGATTTAGCTCGCGGCGTGACACCACACGGGTTTTCGATAGGTTAGTGTCTTCGCCGTGGGTTTTAAACCCCGGGGCAAGGCTTTAAACCCCGGGACAATCCACTAACCTATCGAAAGCGCCGGCCTAGAGGGTCTCACTATCGAGAATCAGGGTCACCGGGCCGTCATTGACCAGCTCCACCTGCATGTCCGCACCGAACACGCCGGTCTCCACGTGCAGGCCACGCTCACGCAGTGCCTGAACATAGTCGTTGAACAGCGGCTCACTCACCGGACCGGGTGCAGCGGCAGACCAGGAGGGGCGGCGGCCCTTCTTCGCATCCCCGTACAGGGTGAACTGGCTAACCGCCAGCACGGGTGCGCCCTCATCGAGCAGGGACTTCTCCCCCTCCATCAGGCGCAGGTTCGCGGTCTTATCGGCAAGCTTCGCAATCTGTGCCGCACCGTCACCGTGCGTGATACCGACCAGCACCAGGTAGCCGGGGCGGTCAATCGCGCCGACCGTCTCACCCGCCACGCGGACCGCCGCGCGGGTCACACGCTGAATAACTACTCGCATCGTTCACCTTTCAACTGGGTTCATCTTTCAACTTGGAGCCGGCCTTCACCGAGCTCATATATCTCTTTCGACACCACACTCGGTAGCCGTTTTAGAGGCGGCTGTTTTAGACGCGGCTGGTTTAGGGGGAGCCGCAGTTCTAGAGGCAGTCGCCTCAGAGCACGCCGCGCAACTGCACGGCACGCAAAAACTGGTTCGCCGCCCGCGGGGTACGAAACTCAATAAAACGCTTCTGCAGATGCTGCCCGCGAGCCTCCGCCAGCAATTCCCCGACGTGCGGGTAGCTCCTCCATGTGTACCGAATCATGTTGTCCGGGTCGCGCAGAATATTCTTCAGCGGCGGCTCCACATTATCAGCCCACAGCCTCTGACCCGTCACCGCACGGCGCACCGTCCGGCGAACCACACGCCACATGACCACCGCACGGCTATAGCGCAAGTAAATCACCACATCCGCACGCTCCAGCAGACGGCCGCGCACCTGCGGATACTGCCACTCCGTAATCCACGCAGGCCGCTCAATGAGCGTCTGAACATCCGCCTCAAAACTAGGGCGCGGAGTCCAGTTCGGACCCCAATGCAACGAGTCCATCTCCGTATGCGGAATGTCCAGGAGGCGCCCCAACCGCGCCGCGAACGTCGTCTTACCGCTACCGCTCGGGCCGGCAATCAGAATACGCATGCTCCCCTCCCCCTTTGGTTAGTACACAAATCGGCACGCACGCCAGTTGATACAAAAGGTGGGCTGCGACCCTGCACCAGCAGAATACACAGCCCACCCTCAACGGCGACCCCGGCACAACTCAACGCCCGCCGGGTTCACGCCGCACAGGCCCACACCCCTACGGGGCGCACGACCAAAGACTAGAGAAGATTACTCCTCGTCCTTCTTCTTCGGCTTGAAATCAACGCCAGCTTCCTTACGCTGCTCCGGAGTAATCGGTGCAGGAGCCGCAGTCAGCGGGTCGAAACCGTTACCGGTCTTCGGGAACGCAATAACCTCGCGAATCGAATCAACGCCAGCCAGCAGAGACACAATACGGTCCCAACCGAACGCAATACCACCCATGGGCGGTGCGCCGTACTTGAACGCATCCAGCAGGAAGCCGAACTTCTCCTGAGCCTCTTCCTCACCAATGCCCATCACAGCGAACACGCGTTCCTGCACGTCACGGCGGTGAATACGGATCGAACCGCCACCAATCTCGTTACCGTTGCAGACAATGTCGTAAGCGTACGCCAGAGCCGAACCCGGGTCAGTATCGAAAGTATCCATGAACTCGGGCTTCGGGGAGGTGAACGCGTGGTGCACAGCAGTCCACGCGGAGTGACCCAGAGCCACGTCACCGGACTCAGTAGCCTCAGCAGAAGACTCGAACATGGGAGCGTCAACAACCCACACGAAGGACCACTCGCCGTCCTTAATCAGGCCGGTACGGTGACCAATCTCAACACGAGCAGCACCCAGCAGCGCACGGGAAGCCTTAGCCTCACCAGCAGCGAAGAAGATGCAGTCGCCGGGCTTCGCGCCGGTAGCCTCAGCCAGGCCAGCACGCTCAGCGTCGGTAATGTTCTTAGCAACCGGACCGGTCAGCTCGCCATCCTCCTGAATGAGAACGTAAGCCAGACCCTTAGCGCCGCGCTGCTTAGCCCATTCCTGCCAAGCGTCCAGGGTGCGGCGGGGCTGGGATGCGCCACCGGGCATCACCACGGCGCCCACGTAGGGAGCCTTGAACACGCGGAAAGTGGTGTCCTTGAAGTACTCGGTCAGCTCAGTCAGCTCCAGACCAAAACGCAGGTCAGGCTTGTCCGTACCGTACTTCTCCATCGCATCCTTGTAGGTCATGCGCTGAATCGGGCGGGGAACCTTCACATCAATCAGGTTCCACACAGCCTCAACGATGCGCTCGCCCAGCTCAATGATGTCTTCCTGATCAACGAACGAAGCCTCAATGTCCAGCTGAGTGAACTCAGGCTGACGGTCCGCACGGAAATCCTCGTCACGGTAGCAGCGAGCAATCTGGTAGTACTTCTCAATACCGCCCACCTGCAGCAGCTGCTTGAACAGCTGCGGGGACTGCGGCAGAGCGTACCAAGAACCCGGAGCCAGACGAGCCGGCACCAGGAAGTCGCGTGCACCCTCGGGGGTGGAACGGGTCAGGGTCGGGGTCTCAACCTCAATGTAGCCGTCCTCGGCCAGCAGGTTGCGTGCCGCACGGTTCGCGTCCGAACGCAGGCGCATGATGCGGGCCGGCTCCGGGCGGCGAAGGTCCAGGTAGCGGTAGCGCAGGCGCGCCTCCTCACCCACCTCAACGTGCTCGTCAATCTGGAAAGGTAGCGGAGCGGCAGTGTTCAGCACCTCAACGGCGGACACCTCAACCTCAATCTCGCCGGTCGCCAGGTTCGGGTTCTCGTTACCCTCCGGGCGCTTAGTCACCAGACCGGTCACACGCAGCACATACTCGTTGCGCAGGTGCTCAAAATCAGCCTCATTGTGGAAAACACACTGGGTGACACCCTCACGGTCACGCAGGTCAACGAAAGCGACACCACCGTGGTCGCGGCGGCGAGCCACCCAACCGGTCAGGGTAACAGTCTCTCCAATATTTGCGGCGGTCAGCTCGCCGTTGGTGTGAGTGCGAAGCACAGACATTCCTTTCATAGCGGGCACCTCACGACTATAGACAGTAGCCGGGTACACGCGGTTGATGATATGCGCACACTGCGTGCGCCTCATATATTGTATCCCCTCCGGGCAGGTCGATGGCGGGTCGGGGCAAGTCAGGCACCAGAAAATGGGGTGCGGAGGCGGGGGTGCAGGTTTGTGCCATGGGTTAGTGTCTTCTGTCGTAGTTAAAAACCATGGCAGAAGACA
>NZ_KV810762.1:0-6650 GCF_001812895.1 Rothia sp. HMSC069C04 | reverse complement strand
GTTAAAAACCATGGCAGAAGACACTAACCTATGGTCGAAATTTGTAGCGTTCACCTTACCGCATGAGCAGTCCCCGAAGATGGGTGATGGCTTCCCGCTCTTTCTGAAAAATATCAGCCCAAGTTAGGTGCACGACCGTCCACCCGGTGCGGGTCAGTGCGCGATCGCGGGCTGCCTCGGAGCGATCCCTGCCGGGGTGGTCCACGTATTTCTGTTCGCCGTCAAACTCGAGAATCACCCGCGCCTCGGGCCAGGCGAAGTCCACCCGATAGTTACGACCCTCGCACGAAATCGGGTACTGCGTCATGGGAGTAGGCAACTCATGTTCCATAAGCAGGCATCGGGTGAGGCTCTCACCTGCCGACTCGCTGGATGCATCCACCGCCTGCGCCAGAGTGCGCCCGGAGGAACCGCCGTACCCGGTGAGGTTCAGCAGAGCCTCGATAACTTCGTGGGGTTCCATCAGTCCCCGTCGCATGATGGAGTCGGCGAGGACCACCGCCTCCCGAAAGGGCATAGTGCGAGCGCAATCCTGCAACGTGCGGGCCACCGTTGTCGCCATGACGGGTGTACCGGGTATTGCGGTCACCGCGTTAGGGTCAAAACCTCGCCTGTGCCTGCAGATGCGCCCCCTATCAGACGGACTAGTGGCGGTACTGTACACATGCACGATTGAGGGCGCGTTGAGTACATCTAGCCCCCAGAGTGCAGCTGCTGATGTGTGTGAGAAAACCCCTTGAAGACCCATGAGATGGGCGGCAATGCACCGTACCGCGAGCCGCTCATCGGGGGTGAGCGCCTGGGCATCGCGGGTGTAGATATAGGCTCCTCGCTGAATACGTTGTAGGGTTCCTGCCGCCACCATCGCACGGATATGCCGGGCACTAATACCTCGTGAGTTGAGGATGCGAGGGGTGAGCACGAGAGAGTAAAGCTCGGCTGCACGTGTGATTGGGGGTTGCACGGCTGGGATTCGGGGGTTCAGGATATTTTCGGTATTCATGGCTTTATCCTGGCAGTCTCTGCGAAGTTGTGGGGCCTGTTCGTGAAATCTGTGGATAACTTCGCTGTTTTTAGAGAAATATTCACTATCCACAGGTTTAGGTTGTATCTCAGGATTTTTGTGCCATAGGTTAGTGTCTTCTGCCATGGTTTTTAACTACGACAGAAGTCGCTAAACCATGGCACAAATTCACGTGACCGAAAAGCACACAAAAAACCCGCCTGGCAGGGAGGTCAACATCCTCCCCACCAGGCGGGTACACGTCCATATGCAGGCTTGCAGTGGCCAAATACTCCAGCAGCCAGATATTACGGTATGACAGGTACTTACAGGCCCTCAGCACGCACAATCTGAACGTGCAGGTCCTCAGCCGGCGGCATCCACGAAGCCGGATCAGCAGCAACCTGCTCACCCGAACGGATATCCTTCACCTCGTGAACCGGGGCACCCGACTCATCCGAAGAAATGAACCACACGAACGGAATGCCGCGCTTCTCAGCGTACTTAATCTGCTTACCGAACTTCGCGGCATTCGCAGACACCTCGCACGCGATACCGCGGGCACGCAGCGCATCCGCAACATCATTCGCGGCCGACCAGCCCTCATCATTCGTCAGGGCAACAAACACAGCCGAAGGTACCTTACGGCTCGCCTGCGCAAAACCCTGCGACAGAATACGAGCCACCACACGAGTCACACCAATAGACAGGCCAACACCCGGGTACGTCTTCTTACCGTTCGACGCCAGCGACTCATAACGGCCGCCCGAGCAAATCGAACCCAGCGACTCGTGACCAACCAGAACAGTCTCATACACGGTGCCGGTGTAGTAATCCAGACCGCGAGCAATCGACAGGTCGGCCAGCACCTTACCCGGCGCACGGCGGGACGCTTCCTCAATGACCTCAGCCAGCTCAGCAAGACCCTGATCCAGCAGCTCATGCTCCACCGAATACTTCGCGGCAAGCGCACGCACCTGCTCCACGAAAGAAGCATCCTCAGTGCGGATCTGCGCCAGCTCCAGGGCGGCAGCGGCAGCATCCGCGCTCGCGCCAGCCTCAGCCTGCAGCTCCTCAGCCACACGCTCAGCACCGATCTTCTCCAGCTTGTCAATAGAACGCAGAACAGCCGCAGTATCAGTCAAACCCAAGCCCAGGTAGAAACCCTCAGCCAGCTTGCGGTTATTCACACGCAGCTTGAACTCAGGAATCGGTAGCTTCGACAGCGCATCAACAACAACCAGCGCCAAGGTCACGTCGTAACGGAACGGCAGCTCGCCGTCGCCAACCACGTCAATATCAGCCTGAGTGAACTCGCGGGCACGACCCTCCTGCGGACGCTCACCACGCCACACCTTCTGAATCTGGTAACGCGAGAACGGGAAATTCAGATAACCGGCGTTCTCCACCACATAACGGGCAAATGGCACGGTCAGGTCAAAGTGCAGAGCCAGCTTTTCCTTAGCCTTAGCAGCCTCGTCCTCCTGCAGGCGAGAAATTGCGTAAACTTCCTTGTCAATCTCACCCTTGCGCAGCAGCTGCTCAATAGTCTCTACCGAACGAGTCTCAATCGGGGAGAAACCGTGCAACTCAAAAGTCTCACGCAAAGTGTCCAGAACATGATTCTCAACCAACCGCTCAGCCGGAAGATACTCGGGAAAACCAGACAGCGAAGCCTTGCGAGCCATACGCGATACTCCTTGACAAAGAACTCGACAACAAAACCCCGGAACACCTCCGGGCATATCTACCCATCATACCAACACCCACCCCAGCACAGCACCCGCTCCCCCAGCTCACCCGACACAAACCCACGCAAACCCGTAGCCGGCAGGTTCGCCCACAACACAACACGACCAGACACTACTCACACACACCCCACAGAGGCTATGCTTAGGAGGTGCACACGCACACCCAAACGGGTGCCCACCACGGGGAACAGCGCAAAGGCGCCCCACCCCCAGCACCCCCGAGTGAAAGAGTTATAGCGGTGACTACCAAACCCGACGACACTGTAAACCTCGAAAAGGCACGCCAGTACGGCCGCGTCTCCGAGGACGGCCACGTCTTCGTCATTGTCGACGGCGAAGAATACGCCGTAGGCCAGCTGCCCGGCGCCTCCGAAGAAGAAGCGCTCAGCTACTTCGCCCGCAAGTTTGAAAACGTCGAGGCGCAGGTTGCCCTGCTCGAATCCCGCCTCGCCAACAACGCCCCCGCCGCAGACCTGCAGAAGGGCATCACCTCCATCGGTGCACAGATCGGTGTGCGCAACATGGTCGGTGACTACTCCGGCCTGCAGAAGCGCCTCATCGCCCTCGCAGAGCAGATCGCTGAACTCGGCGAAAAGCAGCAGCAGGCACGCACCGAAAACCGTGAACGCGCCCTCGCCGTCCGCGAAGAAATCGTCGCGGAAGCCGAGCAGATCGCCGGCCAGGACCCCGACCAGATCCACTGGAAGAACTCCCACTCCCGCATGAACGAACTGTTCGAAGCGTGGAAGAAGGCACAGCGCGAAATTCACCTGGCAAAGAGCGTAGAGGACGAGCTGTGGAAGCGTTTCCGTGCAGCCCGCACCACCTTCGACCGCAACCGCCGCGCACACTTCTCTCAGCTCGACGACCGCAACGCACGCATCAAGCGCGCCAAGGAAGAGCTGATTGCACGTGCGGAAGAGCTGTCCACCTCGACTGACTGGTCTGAGACTTCCCGCGTATACGGCGACCTGATGCGCGCCTGGAAGCAGGTACCCCGCGGCCACCGTCGCGAAGACGACAAGCTGTGGGCACGCTTCCGCGCGGCACAGGACGTGTTCTTCAACGCCCGCAACGAAGCCGAAGCAGCGCAGGACGCAGTCTACGCCGAAAACCTCAAGGTCAAGGAAGCACTGCTCGAAGAAGCACGCGCACTCCTGCCCGTCGAAGACATCGAGGCAGCAAAGGCATCCTTCGAGAAGATCCTGGACCGCTGGGATGCGGCAGGCCGCGTGCCCCGCAACGACCTGCGCCGCGTCGACGGCGAACTGCGCCGTATTCAGGACGAAATCAACGGCGCCGAAGAGGCAAAGTGGAAGCGCAACGACCCCGCCAAGGCGGCACGCGCGAACTCCCTGCTCGCACAGATCGAGGACTCCCTCGCCGAGCTGGAAGCAGAGCTCGCAGCAGCTGAAAAGGGCGGCGACTCCAAGAAGATCGCCAAGGCTAAGGAAGCTCTGGAGGCGCGCCGCGCCTGGGCAGCAACCCTGCAGGGCTTCGGCAACTAGGGTCTAGCAGACGGTCTAATTAACGCCGAGAAGCCACATGTGTTTCGAAAAGCCACTTTTTTGGTGGCTTCTCGAAATACATGTGGCTTCTGCGTGTCTGCGGAATGTCTGCTGGGTGTCTGTGGGATGCGGGATATCTGCGGGGTGCGGACTTTTAGGATCGGCTGGAGGGGCTAGTCATCGACCTGTTCATAATTCATGATTTCCCACTTTTGGCCGTTATGCTTCAGTTCAAATTTGAAAGTATCGTCAGTTTTGTCGTCATTGGTCCAGCTAACCCAGCTCCCATCAGGCTCAACAAAAATCTCACGATCCCATTCGCGGTAGGCTTTCCAGAAGTAGGTTTCTCCGTCTTCTGACCAGGGGTTTCCATCGGCTAGAAAATGGTCGATTCCTCCAATGATCCATCCGCCGCTTTGATAAAGCTTTTCTGCATCTTCATACTCTTCTAATTCACGTTTGAAATTTGGCGAGATGAACTTGCGAGCCATCGAGTAATCGCCAGTTTGAGTACCGTAATTACCCCACAAAATCCAGGCATCCATCGTCTTACGCATGCCCTCTAGAGACTTTTCGTTGTAGCCGTCTTCCGGAGCATTGGGTTTCGGTACATTCTGTGCTGGACCGTATTTATCAGCAGGGCGGTACTCGCCATCGGGTGCTTTTGATCCGCCCGAGTAGCCTCGGACAGTAGACGGGGTAGCGCTTGCCGAAGGCGACTCCGACACCGCTACAGACGCCGAAGCCGTTTCGCTCGGCGCTGCGGAGGCGGTGGCTGCCGCCTCGTTATTAGCCTGCTGACTGCAGGCCGCAAGCAGGGCACCAATACCCGCAAGTGCGCTGCCGCTCAGCATTGCGCGGCGGGTAAGAAAAACAGAAGTCATGGAAATACATTCCTCATATCGGTGTGGTGTGAATGGGGGATGCTGATTAGAAAGCGGAAGATAGAGAAATTCTCGAAGCAAGAATAAGAATTCTTGCGATACTAATAAGTGCTTTTTATTTCCTATTTAGTCATCTACTTGTTCAAAGTCGATAATCTTCCAGCCCTCAGAAGTGTATTTAAACGAGAACTTCCAGGTGTCGTCATCCTTTCTGTCATTCTCGTAAGACTTCCAATCACCGTTAGGTTCAATGTACATAACGTAGCCCCACTCCCGGTACGCTTTCCAGTAGTAAGTCTCTCCCTCACTCCAAGGGTTCCCGTCAGCAATGTAGTGATCAAGACCCGCGATAATCCATCCGCCCCGCTTGTAGAGGGCTTCAAGACCTTCGTAGGAGTCTAGTAGTTCGGTAAAGCTGCTATCAACGAATTTGCGTGCTTGGCTGTAATCTCCGGTTTGGGCGCCGTAGTTGTTCCATTCAATCCACGCGTTGAGTGTTTTGCGTAGACCTTCATTGGATTTTTCTCGGTATCCGTCCTCAGGTGATGCAGGTTTCGGAACGTTTTGTGCCGGACCGTTAGGGTCAGCTCCGCGGTACTCCCCGTCAGGTGCCTTTGAGCCGCCGGAGTAGCCGCGGGTAATGACCGGGCTCGGAGTAGCTGATGCAGAAGAGGCATCGGAAGCCGCCGTAGAAGCTGAAGCGGAAGTCATTTCGCTCGGCGTGGCGGAGGCGGTCTCGCTCGGTGCTGCCGAGGCGCTCACCTCGTTGGTGGCTTGTTGGCCGCACGCCGCAAGCAGGGCACCAACACCCACAAGTGCGCCGCCGCTCAACAGTGCGCGGCGGGTAAAAAGGTTGGAAGTCATGGAAATACATTCCTCATATCGGTGTGAAGTGTGAATAGGTGGCTGGCTAGAAACCGGAAGACTAACCTGCCGAAGGGGAAGAACCCCCGATAGCTGAGAAGCCACATGCGTTTCGAAAAGCCATAAACAAAGTGGCTTCTCGGCGAACATGTGGCTTCTCAACGTAAGACCCACGGCAGAGAGATGCCTTACATATCGGGCCAGTCGCGGTGCAACGAATACTCCGTATCCCCGTCACCGCTATCATTCAGATGCCAGCGCTGACCAGTACGGATGTCGGCCTTGCGCAGACGCGGGTTCGGATTATCCTTCTTGCCCATCGTCGGGTCATTCTTGCAGCCCCAACGAGTGTCGTCGTAGCTGCAGTCACCGGCTACGCGTCCCACATCAACCCACCAGACACGCACCAGCAACGGGTCACTGGTCGCCTGCGGGGTCACCATCATCATCTGCCACGGGCCACCATCCACACGGAAACGAGCCGTGTAATGCACGGTCGCATACGCGTGGAAGTTACCCGAACGCTTGTAGGCGTAGCTGGTATCCGTCTGACGCGGACGCTCACGAGGGTAGGTGGTGACCGGTTTGCCCGCTGTGTAGTTGGTATCTGTATCTCCGTTGCCGTACTCGATGACATAGG
>NZ_KV810761.1:0-214 GCF_001812895.1 Rothia sp. HMSC069C04 | reverse complement strand
CCCCCACGGTGGGGTAGCGCGGATAGAGAGCTGAGGATTCCAGCATAGGAACTATATGGGCGGCGGGTCAAGCACCCTCCCATGTAGGAGAAGATTCAGCATGCTGATTCCCCGAATGGTTCCTTCCCGAGAGTTTTTGTTGAAAGGTTGAGTGTGCGGTCAATGCGGATGCGGCGGCAAAAATCCTCATCATGGCTCACCACAATGAGCGCGC
>NZ_KV810760.1:0-205 GCF_001812895.1 Rothia sp. HMSC069C04 | reverse complement strand
AACCGTGGGGTTCTGAAGAAATAGTACCAAGGGGTATAAAAAATCCCCGGTCTTAGATTCTAAGACCGGGGATCGGTGGCGGAGGATGGGGGATTTGAACCCCCGAGGGCTGTTAACCCAACACGCGTTCCAGGCGTGCGCCATAGGCCGCTAGGCGAATCCTCCAGCTATGTTTTCTACGCATTGCGTAGGCAACAAATAAAAC
>NZ_KV810759.1:0-1637 GCF_001812895.1 Rothia sp. HMSC069C04 | reverse complement strand
CTGGCATTCGCCGCAGACGGTGCGGTTGCAGCGCTTGCACTGGGCATAGCTAACGCGGTTGGGGTGGTTGACGCAGACGGTTGGGGTCTGCCCGTAGCCTGCGTAGTTGGGAAAGTTCTCCACTGAACCTCCAGGGGTTGTGTACCGGATCAACCGGGGTGGTGTGCGGGGGATGGCGCGCGCGGGCATATAAGCGCAGGGACCCACCGGAAGAATCCTGGCGGGCCCCTGAACTATACGTGTTTTCTCAACACCTTCAGCAGAATGCTCGTATGAGCCTTCCGATGGGGTTTATTAGAGCTTTTCGATGTCGATCGAGGAGATGACAACGTCCTTGACCGGGCGGTCCTGGAAGCCGGTCTCAACGCCCTCAATAGCGTCAACAACCTTCTTGGATGCCTCGTCGGTAACCTCACCGAAGATGGTGTGGCGGCCGTTCAGCCAAGGGGTCTCAACGGTGGTGATGAAGAACTGAGAACCGTTGGTGCCGGGGCCTGCGTTAGCCATTGCCAGCAGGTAGGGCTTGGAGAAGGAGAGTTCGGGGTGAATCTCGTCCTTGAACTGGTAGCCGGGGCCACCAACGCCCATGCCCAGGGGGTCACCACCCTGAATCATGAAGTCCTTGATGATGCGGTGGAACACGACGTCCTTGTACAGGGGGGTGTTCATGATTTCACCGGTGCGGGGGTGCTTCCACTGACGGGAGCCGTCAGCGAGGCCGATGAAGTTCTCAACAGTCAGCGGTGCGTGGTTGCCGAAGAGCTCGACGACGATGTCACCGTAGTTAGTGTGGATAGTTGCCTTAGCAGTTGCATTAGTCATGGCTCTATTGTGGCACGGGGCGGCGCTCATTCGCCATCTAACATGTTTTTTCGCCCCGGGCGCACCGTTGGGCGGGCTTTTTGGGCGGGAATTGAATATCCTGAGAGGTGAACACTACGCGCGCGGCGGCGTTTTCTGGTCGCTGGCGCATTTCAACCGATGGAGGTCACCCCATGTTCTGCTGCAAGAAGCGTAAGGCACGCAAGGCTGCTAAGGCTCAGGCTATCGTCTCTTCTCTGGCTGCTGTTGAGTCCGCGCTGGAAGGCAAGACCGCTGAGATGTTCGCTGAGAAGCTGACCGGCAACAAGAAGGCCCTGAAGAAGGCTCGTAAGGCTACCGCAAAGACCGTTCGCGCCGCTGAGAAGGAACTGGCTCGTATTGAGCGTAACGGCGGCAAGCGCCCCCGTAAGGGCCTGGCGTTCCTGGGTCTGCTGGTTGCTCTGGGTGTTGCAGGCGCCGCAGCCTACAACGCAGCTCGCCCCGTGGAGGACCCCTGGAAGAACGCATAAGCGTTATTCCCCGCATTTTCTTCTCTACACGTTCTGAGGCGCCGCTAGCGGCGTGAGGGAGCGCATTGTGAGAGATAGCCGCCCGCTAGAGTTTTACTCTGACGGGCGGCTATTAGTTTATTTTTTCGGGGTGTTTGTTTTTTAGGGGGGACAGGGGCGAGAGGAGGAGCTAAAGATAGAGCACTGAATCTCCCCGGGTGCACCCTGCGGTATTTCCCCTAACATACCCGGATATACAAAGAACCCCATGTCTTTCGACATGGGGTTCTCGGTTCAAAAATAAACCGGCGATGACCTACTCTCCCA
>NZ_KV810758.1:0-1396 GCF_001812895.1 Rothia sp. HMSC069C04 | reverse complement strand
CTCGTTTCGTGTGGTTGGTGAATAGGAAGAGCACGCGCCCCGTCCGGGCTAGGCGGCGGTGCCTACGTGCTGAGGATACCAGGGCATAAGCCCCGAAAGCCCCGGGGTAGCGCGGGGGTGAGCCGCGCATCCCCGGGAGCCTTCAGCCCACAAACCGGCAGGCTACATATCGACGTCAGCAAGACCCGCAATCTCTTGATTATTCATGAAATACGGAATGACTTCATAACGGTTATCCAGCTGGTTCACCTTATCCACATCAGCCGGATTATCCAGATCAGGCCAGCGACCATACTCAATCCTGAACCGGGTAATGACCAAGAGATAGTACTCATCATAATTTTCGCTCAACGGGTTAATACGTGCACGCGACTTAGTGAGAAACCACATCCGGCTTGGGGTATCTTCATCCTTCGACTCGCTATAAACAACGCTATCAATCGCGCCGATGGGGCAGATCCTCGACCCGCGAACGGGGGTGTGCATATTAATACCCTCAGAAGAAATCTTCATGTACGTGGCGTTGACGTGCCACAGGTAGAACAAGAGGAAAGCAGTCATGAAGATGTAAATACCCTCCGCATAGGGGTTAGTCTCGGGGCCATTGAGCGACAAAAAATAGCGGATAATCGGGAAACCCGGGATAAAGACAATAACGTACACCAGTAGCGCTCGCAGACGACTAATGTAGATGCCTTCACGCTTCTTCTTCTCGTCGCGGCGTCGATTGATGATGTAAGCGGCAAGGGTAAAAATCGTGAAAATAGTTGTGATGATGGAGCATACGCCCCAAAAGGTAATAGCAGATTCTTGAGACATCATTTTAGCTATTCGCTCCTTCAATCAGGTAGGAGTTGGTAATGGTAGTGGAGTGCGCATCAAGGATGTGCTGCAGATACTCCGGGGTGTACTCGCTGCCAGATGCTGAAGCACCCACGGAGGATACGGTTGAGGGGCGCTCGCAGGCACGGCGACTGCCGCGTGAACGAACGCCCCCTCCACCAGCGACGGCTAATCATGGAACCAAATAAACCGGTTTACTTATCCATCTCGTAGACCCAGCCGCCAGCGTTGCAATAACGCTTACCATCCTTCTCAATGATGTAGTAGCCGGGCTCGTGGTTCTCACACTTCTGGATAACTTCGCGAGCCTCTCGGTTAGACTTTTCAAGGTTCGCGGCACGAATCTGGAAGAAAGCAAACGTAGCAATGTACGCCACCAGAACCAGTGCAAGAGCAGCAATTGCCATGCCCTTACCCTTGCCGGTGCCATTCTTGACCATTACCAGAGCGATTACAGCGAAAATAATGGTCGGGATGGTCAGGAACGAACCGATCACAAAAATGCCGGTCAGGGCGGAGATAATGCCCAGGACCAGTGCGGTTACTGCCGCCC
>NZ_KV810757.1:0-223 GCF_001812895.1 Rothia sp. HMSC069C04 | reverse complement strand
AGTCGCTAGAGCCAGGCAAGCCGACCCTGCACCAGTCCTACAACAACCCCGCAGGCACTGGCCGAGCAGAAGGCGACCCCAACGTCTACAAGGGCGATCAGATCAACTTCTACGTCGATGACGGAGGCCCCTACCGCCTCGAAGCAGACATGCTCGCCGGACACGTCGAAATTGAGCTCATGCCCTCCTCCTATGTCATCGAGTACGGCAACGGAGATACAGA
>NZ_KV810756.1:0-432 GCF_001812895.1 Rothia sp. HMSC069C04 | reverse complement strand
CCTATGTCATCGAGTACGGCAACGGAGATACAGACACCCACTACACGGCAGGTCAGCCCGTGACCACCTATCCCCGTGAGCGTCCGCGTCAAACGGATACCAGCTACGCCTACCAGCGCTCTGGCAACTTCCACGCCTAGCTTTCTACACCAACGCAATAACCTGCCATACGGCAGGCCTTTTTTGTTTAACAGAAAAATGACTCTTCTACAGATCAGGGGCAACAAGGCGGCAGTCTCTGAAATCGGCCCGCGCGGTCCCGAGCGCAGAGCACCGCGGCGTCAGCCGCTTGGTGCGGGGCAGCCCCCACGATGGGCAAGAAGGATAACCCGAACCCGCGTCTGCGCAAGGCCGATATTCGTACCGGTCAGCGTTGGCACCTGAACGATAATGGTGATGGGGATACGGAGTATTCGTTGCACCGCGACTGGC
>NZ_KV810755.1:115237-164786 GCF_001812895.1 Rothia sp. HMSC069C04 | reverse complement strand
ATTTATAGCGTCCAAGTTTCGGGGCGCAGTTCACACACACCCGCGGGGCTTCTCTTTACGTTCTATCCACGTTCTAGCGTCGGCCCACGAACCAGTCCGATAGCTTATCGATACGCGCCTGAATCTGCTCCGCAGAAGCCTGTGCGACCGCCGGGCCGCCACAAATCTTACGCAGCTCATTGTGAATTACGCCGTGCGGCTGACCCGAACGAATCGACCACGCCGCCACGTTCTTCGCTAGCTTATTGCGCAGCGCCTTCAACTGGCGGTGATCCACCACCGAAGGCGCCGCCGTCGCCGGGCGACGTGCCGCGTGTTCACGCTGATGCGCACGCAGCAGCGTACCCACCTGCTCGGCGTCCAGCAGACCCGGAATACCCAGGAAGTCCTGTTCCTCCTCACTACCCACGGCAAGGTTGCCGGAGGCGAACTCGGCACCGTCGAACAGCACACCGTGGAAGGACGCCTCGGAGCCGAGCGCCTCAAACTTACCGCGTGCCAGCTGCTCGGAGGCGCGCTCCTCCCGGTTTGCTTCCTCGAGCAGGTGATCGTCCAGGCCCTCAACCATGGGGTCGATTTCCTGGGGCGCGCCGCGGTCGAGGGCGTGGTCGCGCTCGACCTCCATGTCGTTGGCGAGCATCATCAGCTGCGGCACCGAGGGCAGGAACACGGATGCGGTTTCGCCGCGCTTGCGGGCACGCACGAAACGTCCGATAGCCTGCGCGAAGAACAGCGGGGTGCTGGTGCTGGTGGCGTACACGCCCACGGCGAGGCGGGGCACGTCCACGCCTTCGGACACCATGCGCACGGCAACCATCCAGCGTTGCATGCCTTCACGGAATTCGTCGATTTTTGCGGAGGCTTCACGGTCGTCAGAGAGGATTACGGCGGGGTATTCGCCGGTGATTTTCTGAATCTGTTCGGCGTAGGCTTTGGCGTCCGCGTGGTCGGTTGCGATGACGAGCGCACCGGCGTCGGGCACGGTGCGGCGCACCTCGGTCAGGCGCTTGTCGGCTGCCGCGAGCACGGTCGGGATCCATTCGCCGTTGGGGTCGAGGGCGGTTCGCCACGCCTGGGAGGTGATGTCCTTGGTGAAGCCCTCCCCCAGGTTTGCCGCCATCTCCTCACCGGCGGAGGTGCGCCAACGCATCTGGCCCGAGTACGCCATGAAGATGACCGGGCGCACCACGTGGTCCTTCAGCGCGGGGCCGTAACCGTAGGAGTAGTCCGCTTTGGAGCGGCGGATACCGTCATTGTCGACCTCGTAGGTGACGAACGGAATCGGGGAGGTGTCCGAACGGAACGGGGTACCGGTCAGCGCCACGCGGCGGGTCGCGTCGTCGAACGCTTCACGCAGGCCGTCGCCCCAGGACAGCGAATCACCGGCGTGGTGAATCTCGTCAAAAATTACGAGGGTCTTCGTTTCCTCGGTGTTGCGGGCGTGTAGCTGCGGCTTATTCGCCACCTGCGCGTAGGTCAGCGCCACACCCTTGTAGTGGCGGCTGATGGTCACATCCGCGTTCTTGAAGTTCGGGTCAATGGGAATACCGACCTTCGCGGCGGCGTCTGCCCACTGCTTTTTCAGGTGGTCGGTGGGCGCCACAACGATGAGCTGGCGGACCGTGCCGCGGTTGAATAGTTCCTTGGCGAGGGTCAGCGCGAACGTGGTTTTACCCGCGCCGGGGGTTGCAACTGCCATGAAGTCGCGGGGGTTGGTTTCGAAGTACTTCTGCATGGCTTCTGCCTGCCAGGCGCGCAGGCTGACGGAAGTACCCCAGGGGGCGCGGTCGGGGTATGCCGGGGAGAGCTTCGGCTTCACCATACTGTCGAATAGGGTGGGTTCCTCTGCGGGTGCGCTCATTCTCTCCTTCTTCCTCGTCTGCCTCTGCTGGTACCCTCTGCCGCCTCAGGGCAGGTGCCTTTCCCCCGTTAGGAGGTGGCGCTCTAGTGTTCCTGATGCTCTGGCGGTCCGGGCACAGCGAGGTTAAATTCTAGAACCACATCCGCGGGTTGGGCCGGGCTGTGGTGCAAGAATTTGGTGCTCGTCAGCAAAGTCTCATGAGCGGTGTTGGGCCGTTGAGTCTTGCTGCTGCGGCGTGTTATTTATTCGTATTTATTCAGGCGTATTGTCTGAGGCGTGTCGTCTGGCGCGTATTATTCGCCGGAGCCGTTGTCGCCGTCGTTGCCGGGTGCGAGGCCTTCGTAGATTTCCTTACACTGGGGGCAGACGGGGAACTTCTGCGGGTCGCGGCCGGGTACCCACATTTTGCCGCAGAGGGCGCGTACGGGTTCACCGGTCAGCGCCGATTCGAGGATCTTTTCCTTGCGTACGTAGTGGGAGAAGCGCTCGTGGTCGCCGGGCTCAGAAAGCTGGGTTTCTTCGCGTTCGAGCAGAGCGGTACCGCCTGCGGTTCCGGGGCCAAAGGGGTCTTCGATGCCTTCGATCGAGCTCATGTTTCTCCTTGATGATGAGGTGGGATACATAGGGTGAGGGGTGCCGCTGCACGGTTGGGTGATCGGCGCCTTCTCTATTTTAGTAGCAGTTGGGAGGTGCTGAGCCCCCGGGCGGTCAATATGGAGGCAGACCACAGCTCAACCATAGACTCTTAGGTATTGCGGTGAGCTTCTTTCTGCTAGAAGTTCGGGGCTAGAAGTTCGGGCGGCACAGAAAAGGGGTTCCGTTCCAGGCTTAGTACCTAACACGGAACCCTTCTCTTTTATTCCTGATGTGCTGGAGCTTCGACTCTTGTTAGTTCGCTTGGAAGCGTGCCACACGCTCCAGCATCTTGGAGCTGACCTTGTCATAGCGGTGGCCGCCCCAGGCCACGCCGCCCACGAGCAGTGCAGCACCAATCAGCAGCTGAATCAAGCCACCGTAGACGAGAGTCAGCACATCCTGCGTGCCGAAAATGTACACGACAACAGAGATACCGCCAGGCAGTGCGCTGAGCATCACCAAAACTATAGAGAGCATCAGCAGCAGTTGCTTAGCAAAGCCGTCAGTGTTCTTCGGGTTCTTGAACGGGTTAGCCCCGGGAGGAGCCACCGGCGGACTGATGAAGGTATCCAGTACGCATCCCACGCCAGCCGCCGCGGCGAGCACGCCCAGCTGGTGCATCAGCACGATGGGGACGAGTTCCAAGTGTCCGTTTGCTACGCAGGCGACGAACACCATCACCACCACGATCGGAACCGTCAAGATGCTGTACCCCCAGAGACGACCAAGACGGTCGTCAATACCGCGCAGCGGGGAGAGCACGTGCAGGCTGAATGCGGTGTTGTCGTAGGAGACGAGGTAGCACATGTAGTAGCCGGTGAAGACGGTGCAGAAGTACATCCAGAATCCGAAGAGCTGCATCACGCCGCTATTGATAATCTGGTTAGCTTCAGCCGCGTTACCACCGTTGAAACTGACCTGACTTTCGAAGGAGCCTACAGAGCTCAGGAACAGGGGCATAGCCACCGTCAGTATCAGGTAAAGCATGGCGGTGCTTGCGGTCAGCAGCTGCAGACGGTTGTCTTTCAGAAATGAGTGCAGGGTTCGTGCCGCCACGGCACCACGCGGGGTTGCGGGGAACCGTGCCAACAGACCCAAATCACCCGCGGCGACTTCAGCTGCGCTCGCGTGGTGCGCGCTACCGCCCACATTCGCCATGGAGCGTGCCAGGTTCTTACCCCACAGCCACCATCCGCCAGCCAGGTAGACGAGGGTCAGAGCCAGGCAACCAAGGGCGGTGCCCATATTGCCGGTCGCCATAAAGTAGGGCACCGCAAATGCCGACCCGAAGGGCGTCACGCTGAGCCACGGCAGGTAGGGCAGCACCTCTTCCCAGTGCTTGGTCAGGTAGGTTATCGTTCCACCGAAGATAAAGCCGGCGCTCATCATCAGTAGCATGGCAACGATCATCAGGGTGTTGGCGATGCGCGGGTTATCATTCAGCGCCATGCCCAGGCGGTTGGCGAGACGAGCCCACACCATGAGGTTCGCAAGGCCGAGCACGCAGCAGATGAGGTACACGACCAGCGCGAGCGGTTGCGATATAAACGCGATCGCACCCAGCAGCACGGCAATGATGCTGGCAATGCCGGGGATACCCACGAACCCGCCGAGGAACTGGCCCTTCTGCAGGGTGGAGGGCTTGATGGGGAAGAGCACGAATCGGCTCTCGTCCAGGGTGCCGTCCAGTCCGCTAAAGAAAATGGGGACAATAGCCCAGGCGAGCGCAATAACCGCGCCTACCAGGAGGGTTCCGAGCTGACCGTATTCGGGTACCTCCGAGTTAGCGATAAAGTATGCGGAGCCGAGGCCGAAGAGCATACCGCCCGCGTAGAGCGCCGCAAAAATCAGGCCGATCAGTGCCCAGATGCTGCGGCGGAAGGAAGCGAGCACATACTGCCACTTTAGTGAGACGAGGTGCCCAACCATGACAATCCTTCCGAGGAGGTGCGGCCGCCGACCAGCTGCACGAATCGTTCTTCAAGGCTCATGCCGGCGCGTACTTCATCGACCGTTCCGGCGGCGAGAATACGGCCGGAGTCCATGACGGCTACGTGGTCGCACAGGCGCTGGACAAGGTCCATCACGTGCGAGGAGATAATGACAGTTCCGCCGGAGGCAACGAAGCCACGCAGAATGTCCTGAATATTAGCGGCGGAAACCGGGTCGACCGCCTCAAAGGGCTCGTCCAGGATCAGCACGGAGGGCGCGTGAACGAGAGCGGCGGCGAGCGCAATCTTCTTGGTCATACCGGCGGAGTAGTCGGCAACGGCACGGCCCGCAGCGTCGGTCAGGTCCATTGCGGTGAGCAGGTCCTTGACGCGGGATGCGACAGTTTCCTTATCGATTCCGTGCAGGTAGCCGGAGTAGGTGATGAGCTGTTCACCGGTGAGCTTGTCGAAGAGGTGCACGCCGTCGGGCAGCACACCCAGGTGCGCTTTGGCTTTGAGCGGTTCGGCCCACATGTCGATGCCTCGCACGTATGCGGTGCCTTCGCTGGGCATGAGCATGCCGGTGACCATGGAGATGGTGGTGGTTTTACCGGCGCCGTTGCGGCCGACCAGCCCGTAGAAGGATCCAGAGGGGATATCCAGGTTGATGCGGTCGACGGCGACCTTCTGACCGAATGCCTTGGTGAGGCCGCGGATTTCGATGGCGGGGCGAGCGCCAGCTGCAGGTATAGTCTGCGGGGTGACGGGTAGCTGCGGTGCTACCGATGCGGGAACTACAGCTTCCGGCGCTACAGGCTCGAGGTTTGTAGCTTCCGGCGCTGCAAATTCGGGGACTATAGCTTGAGGTACTGCCGCGGCGGGGGTTGCCTCTACTGTGGTCTCTAGTACCGGGTTGGTCTCTTGTACCGGGTTCTGCGGTGAACCTGGTTCTTGCAGGTTCGGGTCCTGGGGAAAGTGACTAGTGTTCATATTTTCACCCTACCACCCCCCCCCATGAGGTCTAGCAGGTTTGGTGATGAAACCTGCATTATTAAGTACTCACAATGCATAATATGGACATTTCGGGGTGCTATAGATGCCATCCAACCGCGCTATCAGACAGGTTGAGTCGCCTGCTCTCCCCACCCTTAAAACCGCTCAAACCCGCGAACGCAGAACGGGCTACAGCCTCCCCCGCAGCCCGAGTGCAGGGGTAGACGATAGCCCGTCCGTATTCAAAGTTTCAGCCGCCTAGATTAGCCAGAGCTCGCTAGACCGGCTCATGACGTTTCCCAGGCGACAGCGCCTTTTAGAACAGCGCCATAGTCAGTGCCGCACGCGCCTTGACGGTGCGCGGGTCAGATGCACCCACCACATCGAAGAGCTGCACGAGACGCTCGCGCACACGCGCCTTATCGTCAGGACCAACAGCGCTGAACAGGCGCAGTAGACGGTTGTACGCGTCCTCCACGTGGCCACCGACCAGGTCCAGGTCGGCTACGTTGAACGCGGCGTCAATGTTCATGGGATCTGCCGCGGCCGCCGCACGTTCGGTTGCCATGTCCAGATCCTTCACACGGGCGAGCAGTTCAACCTGTTCCAGGCCGAGCTTCGCTTCCTTATCACCGGGGTTCTCGGCAATTGCCTTGCGGTATGCGGCGCGGGCGCCCTCCAGGTCGCCGCGGTCGAGGGCGGCGACAGCTTCTGCGTGCAGGGGCGGCAGGGGCTTTTCATCTTCGGGAACGACCGGGTCGAAGCCGCCGGGCAGCTGGTACTGTGCCGCGAGTTGCAGAACCTGGGAGAGCACATCGCCGAGGTCTTCTGCGCTGACCGGGCCGGTGTAAATCGGTGCCGGGCGGCCCGCCAGAACGGCAACGCCCGCGGGCACGCCGCTCACGCCGAATGCCTGGGCAGCTTCGGGGAGCTTGGTGACGTCCACGGCAGCGCAAATCATGCTACCTGCGGCGGAATCAACAAGCTTCTGCACGCCTTCGAGCATCTGCAGGGAGGAGGGCGAGTGCGGCGCGTAGAGCGCAAAAATTACGGCACCCTGGCTGGAGAGCTGAACGAACTTCTGGAACTCTTCGGGGGTGTTGACCTCGTAGCGCCAGGTGGGAGCGGAGGGGGTCTGCTCGCCGCCCTGTTCGCCAGCAGACTGTGCCGCGTTGGGGTTTAGTTCCATGGCGTTGCGTACGGAGGCGGGAATCTCCTGCGCTGCCCCGTTCTGCGCTGCACCACCCTGCGCGACATGACCCTGTGCCGCGTTCTGGGATGCGCCGCGGTCTGCCGGATCAAAAATAATGCTCATCCTGGGCTCCTTTACGTTCTGTACCTATTGTTGCGTGCGGGCTAAATCCTTCACGCGTTCCTTCCTCTATTATCCCCACAACGCACCGTTGCGAGCGCCCGTTCTCTGTCGCCTACGCTCTGAGCTCATGCCGGGGATAGCGTTTGGGCTATTGCCCGATCCGTCCCGCAAATATCTCTCCCACATGCACTCCCCTGTCCTTGGGATTCACCGTGGACGCCGTAACAAAGTAAACCAGCCGGTAGAATGGCACAGTAGAGAAAAAATACCCGGAATGATTCGGAAAGGAAGAGCATGAGCGAGAAGAAAGCCTCAGAAGCTCCCGCAGAGACGACATCGTCCCCCGAGACGCGCAAGAAGGAATCCCTCACCGATCAGCTAACGGAGACCTTCAGCGAGCTGACCGAAAGCATTAGCCAGGTGCGTTCCAACCGCCGCCGCGCTTCTATGCCTCCTACGGATACCATTCCGGTGGTTCCCGCCGCTTCTGAGGATGCGCCTCCCGCACCGAAGGTGGTCGGCAACGGCAAGGCATCCATGATGCACAACCCGGTCGCTTTTGGTTTCCTCATGACCGTGGGCGTGGGTCTGGCGCTCTTCGCCTACTACATTTTCAACAATGTGGGTGCCCTGGTGGGTTGGGTGACCGGTGCTATTTTCATTGCTCTGGGTCTAGACCCGATTGTGCGCCGCCTGGAGTCTTGGGGCATTAAGCGCGGTATCGGCGTGATTGCTGTGCTTGCTGGTTTTGCTGGCGCTGTGACCGGTCTGGTCATGACCATTGGCCCAATTATTAGCGAGCAGGCATCTAAGTTTGTGCAGTACGCGCCGGGTATCTATCAGAACACAATTGATTCTGATTGGTACCACGAGCTTGATCAGCGTTTTAACATCAGCACCTGGGTGAATGAGAACGTCCCTAAGTTCTTGGAGTCAACGTTCTCCTCTTCACAGGTCAATAGCTTCATGTCGAGCTTGGTTTCTGCTGGGTCTACTTTGGCGCAGAGCGTGACCGGCGTGATTATTGTGCTGTTCCTGTCTCTATACTTCCTCACCTCGATGGACACCATCAAGGCGTGGGGTGTGCGTTTGGCGCCGGCGTCTAAGCGTGTGCGTGTCAAGTACATTACCGACAAGATTACTGAGTCGGTGGGTAACTACGTGATGGGCCAGGCGATGGTAGCCATTCTGAACGCCCTCTTCGCATTCTTCATAATGTTGTTCTTGGGCTTTAGCTTCCCGCAGTTGATGGCTTTGGTCGTTATGATTCTGGCGTTCATTCCGCTGGTTGGTGGCGTGATTGCGCTGATTTTGACCTCGCTGATTCTGCTGACTCAGGGTTGGAGTCTGGCGCTGTGGTTTGCGGTGGCGTACTTCCTGTACTTGCAGGTGGAGGCGTACCTGATTTCTCCGCGTATTATGGCTCGCGCTGTGTCGGTCCCTGCCGGTGTTGCGATTATTTCGGTGGCTGCCGGTGGCGCGCTATGGGGCGTGCTGGGCGCGCTGATTGCTATTCCGGTGGCGGCTTCCATGCTGATTCTGGTGCGTGAGGTGTTCATTCCTCGCCAGGACCAACTATAGTCACCGCCCAGTTGTAGTCGCCTCCCAGCTGTAGAGTCCCCTCTAGGTTCTCTACGCGCTCACGGCTCTTCCACCGAGCAGGCGTTTAAGACATAAGGCGGCGGCTTTGGATGTTCTATCCAAAGCCGCCGCCTTGATATTTTTATGCAGTGTTTTTACGCTGTGTTTTTATGCCAAACCTTTAGAGCTCAGTAATTTCTTCTGCCACCGGGCCGTTGTACTCGGTGGGCAGTTCAGTGGGCACACCGGTTACGATGCTGACAATAGTGTTCAGGACCTGCTGCACGGACTTCTCGCCCACCCACAGGTGCTTGCAACCCTCGAAGGGAATTACCCGAGTACGCGGTACAGCCGCGAAACGCTCACACGCCGCCGGAGGCTGCAGGTAGTCGTCGTGCTCGGGCACCAGCGCGTACAGCGGGTTCGAGATCTTATTCCACTCGTCCAGCTCAGCCGGGTGCACACGGTGCAGCGGCGGAGAGAGCAGAATAGCGCCGGTGAACTCGTCCGCGTATTCGGGCGCGTACTTGAGCACCAGCTCGGTGCCGAAGGACCAGCCGACCAGCCAGGGGTTCGGCAGGGCGCGCTCGCGTACGAACTTCAGGATTGCGTCGAAGTCCTTCTTCTCGGCAAAGCCGCCGTCAAAGACGCCTTCGCTGGTGCCGCGAATCGAGGAGGTGCCGCGAGTGTTGAAACGCAGCACCGCAATGTTCGACAGCGCCGGCAGGCGGAAGGACGCCTTCTTGTACACGTGCGAGTCCATGTAGCCGCCGTGGGTGGGTAGCGGGTGGAAGGTCACCAGGGTTGCCTTGACTTCGCCTTCGGGCAGGGCGAGTTCACCGACGAGGCGCTTGCCGTCCGCGGTGGTGACGGTGAAGTTCTCGCGGCGTGCCGGAAGCACAGTACGTGCCTTAATGGGGGTGGGCTCAGCGGCGGTGCTGAAGACGTAGCGGGCGGGATCGAATTCCTGCTCGCGGGTGATATCGGCGGTGTTGCTCATTGCGTTCCTTCAAGAAATGGATTCGAGAATGTGGTTTTGGTCAAGAATGTAGTCTTAGGCTGCACCTCAAGTGCAGTGTTCAGCCTATTTACGGCGGGTGCGCCAGCAATGCTGATGCCAGTGCCTGCGCTCGTCAATGGCGCGGCTACGGCCCATCGTGTGGCTTTCTTGCCACACCACCAGATGCGCTGTTCTGGGCGGAATCGGGCGGTAGCATTCGGGGCAGGTGTAGGTTTTTTGGGCGTTGACGGCTGCAATGTATTGCACCAGCCAGTCACCGTATCGGTCACGTTCCAGTCGGGGCGCTGGGTCGAGAATCCTGCTGATATCACGCCCTGCGGGTGCTTGACGGTGCCACTTATCGCTGGTGGTGCCGGATGCTCGCCTGCCGGGATGATTCTTACGTGCCATGAGCCCTATTCTACCGCGCCACTCAACTATCTCTACCTACCAGCCCTGCCGCTGTTCGCTCTGCGCTCTTCCTCATTCTGAGGCGGTACTCCCCCGCTCTGTAACCCAACCTGTACCAAGCACGGGTTCCCTAGCTCATACCCTCACCTGCTAGAGCCAAACACTCGTACCTGCTAGAGTGGACGGATGCGTATTGTCATTGCTGAATGCTCCGTAGATTATGAGGGCCGCCTCCGCGCCCACCTGCCCCGCGCTACCCGCCTGCTGATGGTCAAGAATGACGGCTCCGTCCTCATTCACTCCGACGGCGGTTCCTACAAGCCCCTGAACTGGATGAGCCCTCCCTGCTCCCTGCTGGTGGCTGAGCGTGAGGACGTTCCGCAGAGCATCCGTGAGGACCTGGAGTCCGATGTTCAGCAGCTGTGGACCGTTCAGGCAGCTAAGAGCGATGATCGCCTCATGATTCGTATCTACAAGATTGAGCACGAGCACGCCACCGACCTGGGTGTTGACCCCGGCCTCATCAAGGACGGTGTGGAAGCTGACCTGCAGCGTCTGCTCGCCGAGCAGATCCACACTCTCGGTGAGGGCTATTCGTTGGTACGCCGCGAGTACCCGACCGCTATCGGTCCGGTCGACATCATGGCGAAGGATGCGCACGGCGTCTCCGTGGCGGTCGAGCTCAAGCGTGTGGGCGATATTGACGGTGTGGAGCAGCTGACCCGTTACCTGGAGCTGCTCAACCGTGACCCGCTGCTGGCACCGGTGCGCGGCGTGTTTGCGGCGCAGACGATTAAGCCGCAGGCTCGTACCCTGGCTGAGGACCGCGGTATCCGCTGCGTGAGCCTGGACTACGACGCGATGCGCGGCGTGGACGATTCGGCTGACCGCCTGTTCTAGCTGACCGGCCTGTTCTAAGCTGCTCTAGCTAGGCGGCTGCACATAGATTAAGGGGCGCTTCCCATACTTTGTGGGAAGCGCCCCTTTTCTGTGCGCATTATCTTTCTATGCACACTGTCGTTCTGCACGCGCGCTCTTTCTGGGCACATGCTCTACCCCAGATACACCAATCGCCGGTGCCCCTCCCTATTCGGGGAGGAACACCGGCGAGGTGTACACAGTGGTCAATTCCCCTTACGGGGAACCGGCTTTAGATCTCTGCGTGCTTTGCAACGATGGTCACGTGATCGTTCGAGACGGTCAAGAAACCTGCGTTGAGGATGGTCTTAATGGGCTCACCATCAACGGGTTCAATGAGCAGCTCGCCGTCCTGTGCCAGCAGCGTGCAGGTGGGGATCATACCCGGCAGGATGCCGAGGTCACCGCTGACGGAGCGTGCACGAACGTACTTCGCTTCGCCAGTCCACACGACGCGTTCGCGGGAAACAACTTCAACTTTCAGAGCCATGATTACTTAGCTCCAGTCTGTGCCTTGATTTCCTCGTAGCGGCGCATAACGTCGTCCATACCACCAATGTTGTAGAACGCCTGCTCGGGGATGTGGTCGACATCGCCGTTGCAGATCATCTGGAAGGACTCGATGGTGTCCTTCAGCGGAACGGTCGAACCCTCGACACCGGTGAACTGCTTTGCAGTGTAGGTGTTCTGGGAGAGGAACTGCTCGATACGACGTGCACGTGCCACGACGATCTTCTGCTCCTCGGAGAGCTCGTCCACACCCAGAATCGCGATGATGTCCTGCAGTTCCTTGTTTTCCTGCAGAATAGCCTTCACGCGAATTGCGGTGTCGTAGTGCTCCTGACCGATGTACTGTGCGTCCAGAATTCGGGAGGTGGAGGACAGCGGGTCAATTGCCGGGTACAGACCGCGCGATGCGATTTCACGAGAGAGCTCGGTGGTCGCATCCAGGTGCGCGAAGGTGGTTGCCGGCGCCGGGTCGGTGTAGTCATCCGCAGGCACGTAAATTGCCTGCATGGAGGTGATGGAGTGACCACGGGTGGAGGTAATACGCTCCTGCAGCAGACCCATTTCGTCCGCCAGGTTCGGCTGGTAACCCACTGCGGAGGGCATGCGGCCCAGCAGGGTGGAAACCTCAGAACCTGCCTGAGTGAAACGGAAGATGTTGTCGATGAACAGCAGCACGTCCTGGTTCTGAACATCGCGGAAGTACTCCGCCATGGTCAGACCGGTCAGTGCCACGCGCAGACGGGTTCCCGGGGGCTCATCCATCTGGCCGAACACAAGAGCGGTGTCCTTCAGAACGCCTGCTTCTTCCATTTCGACCCACAGGTCGTTACCCTCACGGGTACGCTCGCCAACACCGGTGAACACGGAGGTACCACCGAAGTTACGAGCCACACGGGTAATCATTTCCTGGATCAGCACGGTCTTACCCACGCCTGCACCACCGAACAGACCGATCTTACCGCCCTTGATGTAGGGGGTCAGAAGGTCGATGGACTTAATACCGGTCTCCAGCATTTCGGTGGAGCCTTCCAGCTCTGCGAAGCCGGGAGCGGCACGGTGAATCGGCCAGTAGGTGTCAGCCTTAATCTCGGAGTTCGGCACGTCGAGTGCGTCACCAAGAACGTTGAAAATGTGGCCCTTCACGCCGTCACCAACGGGGACGGAGATCGGTGCGCCGGTGTCGACTACAGCCTGACCGCGGACCAGGCCGTCAGTCTGCTGCAGGGAGATAGCGCGAACGATCGAGTCGCCCAGGTGCTGTGCGGTCTCGAAGGTGATGGTGCGGGTGCGACCGTCGAGGGTCAGCTCGGTGGTCAGAGCGTTGTAAATCTCGGGGACCTGACCGGCGGGGAACTCGACGTCGACCACGGGGCCGATGACGCGGGCAATACGACCCGTTGCGCCCTGAGTCGGTGCGGAGACCGATTCGTTGTAGGTGGCAGTCATATTTCTCACTTACTTAGAAAGTTTGGACAGTTGATGGCTTCGTTGGCGTACAAGTACTAGGAGCCGAGGGCGTCTGCGCCGCCCACGATTTCGGAGAGCTCCTGAGTAATTTCCGCCTGACGTGCGTTGTTCATCAAACGGGTGTACTTGGTAATCAGCGTCTCAGCGTTGTCACCTGCGGTCTTCATCGCGCGCTGGCGGGATGCCAGCTCACTTGCTGCTGCCTGCAGGAGGCAGGAGAAGATACGCGATGCAATGTAGCGCGGCAACAGCGCGTTGAGCACTTCCTCGGCGGAGGGCTCGAACTCGAAGGATGCCGCCTGCTCGTACTCAGCCTTGGTCAGTTCCTGGTCGGGAACGATTTCCTCGCCCATAGCCTTTGCGTCACCCACGTGGATGGGCAGCAGGCGCAGGATCTTGGGTTCCTGAACAACCATCGACTTGAACTCGGTGTATACGATGTGCAGTTCGTCCACGCCGCCCTCTTCGAAGGGCAGGTCGTAGGCTTCGAGCAGCGCGTCACGAATTTCGACGGCAGTTTCAACACGAGGTGCATCGGTGTGCCCCTCCCACGCACGGGCGTAGGGGCGCTCACGGAACTCGAAGTAAGCCTTTGCCTTACGGCCAACCAGGTACAGCTGTACCTCCTGGCCGTTAGAGCGCAGCCTCTCAATCAGAGATTCGGTACGACGCAGGATAGCGGAGGAGTACGAACCTGCCAGACCGCGGTCACTGGTAACAACCAGGATTGCGGAGCGACGGTGTTCGTAGGTTCCGAGCTCGTGCGGCTTGTGAATCAGCGGGTGCTTAATACCGTGCTGAGTTGCAACCGCAGTCACCACGCGGGTCAGAGCGTTCGCGTAAGGGCCGGCTGCCTGAGCAGCGTTACGAGCCTTGTTAATGCGGGAGGTCGCGATCATCTCCATCGCCTTGAAGATCTTCTTCATAGACGACGTCGAAGCAATCTTCTGTCGGTAAACCCTAATCTGGGCTCCCATAGAGCTTCCTTTCTCCTTGCTTTCTGCCCCGCCCCAGCCTCATAGCTGAGGCGGGGAGAAGGCGAGGACTAATCGCTAACCGATGGTTTCCTGAGTGATGTCGCTATCGCGAGCTGCCTTGTGCTCCTCGTGACCTGCGTCGACGAGGTGGCTGCTGCCCTCAGACTTGAAACCCTGCTTGAAGTCAGTAACTGCGGACTTCAGAGCTGCAACGGTGTCATCCTCAAGCTTGCCGGAGGAAGCGATATCGGTCAGTACCGAGGTCTTGTGACGCAGGTACTCGATGAAGCCTTCCTCGAAGCGCAGCACGTCGGAAACCTCAATGTCGTCGAGGTGACCGGAGGTACCAGCCCAAATGGAGACAACCTGCTCTTCAACTGCGTACGGGGTGTACTGCGGCTGACGCAGCAGCTCGGTCAGGCGAGAACCGCGGGTCAGCTGTGCCTTGGTAGCGTCGTCCAGGTCGGATGCGAACATTGCGAACGCTTCCATTGCACGGTACTGTGCCAGCTCCAGCTTCAGGGTACCGGAGACCTTCTTCATAGCCTTGGTCTGTGCGGCACCACCAACACGGGAGACGGAGATACCGACGTCGACTGCCGGACGCTGGTTAGCGTTGAACAGGTCGGACTGCAGGAAGATCTGGCCGTCAGTAATGGAGATGACGTTGGTCGGAATGAAGGCGGAAACGTCGTTTGCCTTGGTCTCAATGATCGGGAAGCCGGTCATCGAGCCTGCGCCCAGGTCGTCAGAGAGCTTAGCGCAACGCTCCAGCAGGCGGGAGTGCAGGTAGAAGACGTCACCGGGGTATGCTTCACGTCCCGGCGGGCGGCGCAGCAGCAGGGACACAGCGCGGTATGCTTCTGCCTGCTTCGACAGGTCGTCGAAGATGATGAGGACGTGCTTGCCACCGTACATCCAGTGCTGGCCGATAGCCGAACCGGTGTAGGGTGCCAGGTACTTGAAGCCTGCTGCGTCGGATGCGGGAGATGCCACGATGGTGGTGTACTCCAGCGCGCCGCGAGTCTCAAGGGTGTGGCGGACAGCTGCAATGGTGGATGCCTTCTGGCCAACAGCCACGTAGATGCATCGAACCTGCTTGTTGGGGTCACCCGAAGCCCAGTTGTCCTTCTGGTTCAGAATGGTGTCGATCGCAATAGCGGTCTTACCGGTCTGGCGGTCACCAATGATCAGCTGACGCTGACCGCGACCAATCGGAATCATCGAGTCGATTGCCTTCAGACCGGTCTGCAGCGGCTCGTGAACCGACTTACGCTGGGTCACGCCGGGAGCCTGCAGCTCCAGTGCGCGGCGACCTTCAGCCTCAATGGGGCCCAGGTCATCGATCGGGTTACCCAGGGGGTCAACAACGCGACCGAGGTACGCGTCGCCAACGGGCACCGAGAGGACCTCACCGGTGCGGTGTACGACCTGGCCCTCTTCAATACCGGTGAAGTCACCCAGGACGATCACACCAATATTGCGGGTATCCAGGTTCTGTGCGAGGCCGAGGGTGCCGTCTTCGAAACGAAGCAGCTCATTCGCCATAACCGAGGGAAGGCCCTCGACACGAGCGATACCGTCGGAGGCCGATACAACTCGACCCACCTCAACACGTTCTGCATTGCCGGGTTCGTAAGACGCTGCAAACTCGTTCAGCGCATTACGGACATCTTCGGCATTGATGGTCAGTTCGGCCATCTTGTGTCCCTGCTCTCTCATTGTGGTTGCGTTCCGTCAACGGAACCAACCGAAACTTGCAATTCGGGTTGAACGGGCGGGCAATGCCGCCGCTTCTGCGAAGGAGGCATCTGCCACGCACCCGCTACCCGAGGTATCTTCTAAATCACCGTTGCGACGAACGGTTCAGCGTCGCTAGCTTGAGCCGCTAGCCGATGGAACGAGCCAGGTCGGACATGCGGGTCTCGACGGTACCGTCGATCACCTCGTCGCCCACCTGAACACGCAGACCGCCCAGAACGGCGGGGTCCACCGAAACGTCGAGCTTCAGCTCACGGCCGTACACGGCGTTGAGCGCGCGACCGAGACGTTCAAGCTGTGCCTGCGACAGCGCAATCGCGCTAGTTACTCGCGCAATGTAACGGTTCTGTCGCGTGACGATGATTTCTGCGAACTCATCGGCTACCCGTGCAGCGTGACGGCCGCGGGGGTTGGAGCCAACTCGTTCGAGCAGAAGCACACCTTCGGCGGTGGTGGCGGGGCCACCGAGCGCCACGGCGAGCTTCTTCTTTGCTTCTTTGCTTGCCTGATGGTCGGACAGCGCTTCCTGCGCCTGAGCGTTGGAATCAACGGTACGCACAAAGGTGAGTAGTTCGTTGAGTACCTCGTCCAGGGCGTCCACGCCACCGCGAGACTGAGCCGATGCGGTCACGGCGAGCACTGCTGCACGCTCCAGGGCATTCGCCAGATCAGCATCATCGGACCAGCGCTGAGCCACCGCACTGGTGAGCACAGCCATAGCCTGAGAAGAGATCTTGCCGCCGAAGACGGTGTTAGCGATACCCTGACGTGCTGCTGCATCACGCGAAGAATCGGTGACAGCACGGCGCAGGGTGCCGTTGTGGTCGAGAACATCAACCACAGCGAAAAGCTCGCTCGCCAGGTTCAGGGGCTGCAGGGAAGCGTGAGCTTCCAGCACCTCTTCCACCTTGCTCAGTGATTCAGTAGATACTCCTGCCATTACCGAGCCGCACCTGCGTTCTGCTTCTCGGTTTCAAGGTCAGCAAGAAAACGATCTACCACACGGGCCGATCGCTCATCATCGTTGAGGGCTTCGCCCACAATCTTGCCGGCAAGGGTCGTAGCAAGAGTGCCAACCTCGGAACGGAGGGACACTGCTGCTGCCGCACGCTCTGCCTCGATAGCCTTTGCTGCATTATCGCTAATGCGCTGAGCCTCAGCGGTTGCACGCTCGCGAGCATCGGCAATGATTGCCTCGCCCTCTGCGCGTGCCTCTTCACGAATCTTCTGAGCCTCCAGTCGAGCGCTTTCGAGCTGCTGGGTGTACTCATCGCGAGCCGCTGCAGCCTCTGCCTGTGCCTTCTCGGCCTTGGCAAGGCCACCTTCGATTGCTTCCTTACGGTCCTGGTAGATCTTCTCGAACGCCGGGACAACGTACTTAGCAACGATGTAGTAGAGGATCAGGAATCCGATGAGGGTAATGACAATTTCCCCGACGTCGGGAATCAGGGGGTTCGAAGTTGCCTCCGCTCCCCCTTCGCTTGCCAGATAAATCATGGAGGGAATCCTGTTCTATGGGATGGGTCGTTTAGGATGTGGCAGAGCCGGTTACTTGATGAAGACGAGAACCAGGCCCAGAATTGCCAGCGCCTCGACCAGTGCGAAGCCCAGGAACAGCATGGGCTGCAGGGTCTTCTGGGACTCGGGCTGACGAGCAACGCTGGTCATGTATGCCGCGAAGATCAGACCCACGCCGATGCCGCCGCCAATAGCTGCCAGACCGTAGCCAACCGCAGTGATGGAACCAACCATTATTTTTCCTTTCAACAGTGTTCGACCGGGAACATACCCGGACCGAACAGAGTTTGATTTGAGTTAATAGCCCGCACAGTGAACGTGTGGGTTGCTTTATTCACGCCCAATGACGAACGCGAAAACCTAAAAAACTAGAGAGTTTAGTGTCCCTCGGAAACCGAGCCCTGCAGGTACACAGCCAGCAGCAGAGCGAACACATAAGCCTGGATGCACTGAATCATGAATTCCAGGAAGTACAGGAACAGGCCCAGAGCACCGGGAGCAATAGCAGCCAGGTAGCCGATACCACCCAGAGTCTCAACCATGTAGGTCACCATGCTGGATGCAACCATCAGCGCCAGGTGACCACCGAACATGGTCGCGAAGAGACGTAGCGCGTGAGTTGCGGGACGAATCAGCAGGTTCGAGAAGAACTCGATCGGGATCAGGATGGGGTAAATCCACACCGGCAGACCCGAGGGCATGGTGATGTCCTTGAAGAAGCCGCCCAGGCCCTTGCGCTTGATACCAACGCCAACCCAGGTCAGGTACGCTACGCCAGCCAGTGCGTAGGCGCTACCGGGGTGCGAGAAGGTGGGCAACTGAACAAACGGAATCGAACCGTAGAGGTTGTTCACCAGAACGAAGAAGAAGGAGGCGAACAGAATCGGCACGAACGGCTTGTAGTGCTGTACGCCCAGGGTTTCCTTACCGAGGGAGTTACGAGCAAACATGTAGCCGGACTCAGCGATGAACTGAGTCTTGCCGGGAACCATGGCGCGCTTACGTGCTGCGGTGAGGAAGAAGACCGCGATAATCACCACGGACAGCAGAATCAGTACGTTCTGCTTACCGAAAGCGAAATCACCAATGGTGAAGAAGGGTGGCAGATGCATGTCTTCGGGGGTCGGCGGCACATAGGCTTCCGCGAGGATCAACCCGTTCTCGATCAAAGCAAGTCCTTTCTTGCTACTAGTGGCTTCAAGAGCCCATGTCTGCCTATAAACGACTGACATGCTAACTACATGGATGAATGTGTGACCTAGCGGTCCGCGTTCAATGACCTAGCGGTCTTTATTCTGCCTGGTCATATGGGTAAAGACGAGGGTCAAACCTCCGATAGCGCCAATCAAGACACCAACCCACACCAGCCAGGTGGTGGAGAAGACCAGGTCACCGAGGTAACCGATGCCGCCCCACACTGCTATACCGATGATCAGATAGAGAATCGACATGACTGCACCGGAGAGCCCTCCGTCAGACACCAATTCTCCGGTAGTGCGGAGCTTTTTATCTCCGTCCCACCACTTCTTCTCTTCGGCCAAACGTATTTCCTTTCAAACACCAATCGCGTTACCGACCATGGTCTTCCAGATCGGTGTCGAAGTATAGAATTCTCAGTCGTGCGATGCTGACTGTTTCAATAACAATCCACAGAATCACGCCGGTACATGCGCCTGCGAGAGTCCAACCGTGCCTCAGATTCTGGGGGAATGGCACAAACATCAATACCAGACCGAGTAGGGCAATCTTCACGAGGTAGCTCACCACCAGCGATTTGGGTACACCCCAGTCGAAAATGGGAGCAACCAACATAACTAATACGCCCAGAGTGAAGCATATATAGATTATCAGAAAGCCCAATGTTATTCCTAGCGCGCCCACGGGGCCCGCAAACAGGTACGCACTCATCATACCGCCCAACCAAGCCAGCAGAGAGTAAGCCGATACCCTGTAGAACAAAAATTTCCAGGAAAGCTCCTCGCTCTCGAAAGAAGAGGCCTTCAAACCTGCTTGAGCACGCTCTCGGCGGCGTTTCTGCTGCTTCTTGCGCTCCGCCGGCGGATACCACAGAACGTCCACCACGCGCCTCCAAACAGGCTCAACAGGAACCTGAGATTTAGTCTGCTCAGAAGCCATTAGTGTTTCTCCCCACGATTCTGATTAGACTGCGTCGAAGAAGAGGAAGCAGAAGAAGGCTGACCCGCACGGTCTTTCACGGAATCCGGCATGATCGGCTCCGGATGCAGCGAGGTCGGCTCCACATTCTCAGGAGTCGCAGGAACACCAGTTGCCGAGGTCAAAGAGCCGGTAGCAGGCTCCGAAATAGTCTTCTTCTCCTTAGGTGCAGAAGCAAAGCGCTTCGACAGGTCAATCGTAGACGTAGGAGCCTCACCGCCGAAGAGCTGAGGCATACGCAGATACACCACCAGCACGGCAAGAGCCACAAGAACCACACCAACAGCCGCCAGCACGGCGCCCGAAGCAAACAAATCAGAGGCAAACGCCAGCAGCACCCACACCAGAATGGTCGTACCGGTCACCACGGCGGTCGAACCAAGGTGGCTGAAACCAACATCCGTCAGACGCTGATAAGTGTGAGTACGGTGCGGCTTGTACCACTGCTCCCCCGCCATAAAACGACGGAACAGAGTCGTACCCGCGTCCGCCAGATACGTCATCAGCGGAGCAAAAGCCAACAGGAACGGAACATCCGCAAACCACGCGCCCACAGCCAACGTGCCCAGCGCCGCGCCCAAAACATAAGAACCCGCATCGCCCAAAAACACGTTCTTACCAGGGCGCACATTCCACGGCAGGAACGCCGCAAAAGCACCGGCAACAGCCACACCAGCCAAAGCCAGCCACGGAAGGTTCACCATCCAACCGGTCAGCGCATACGCCAAACCAGCCACCAGACCGTGAGCACCAGAAATACCGTTAATGCCGTCCATAAAATTCGCCACGTTAATGTAGCCGGCAACAAAAATCGCGCCAAGAATCAGCAGCAGAATGTTCGTGCCCTGCACCGTCGCAAAGCTCACGCTCACCAGTACGCCAATCACCAGCTGCAGGCCCGCACGACGCACAATGCTCACGCCGCGAATATCCTCAAGCCAGCCCAGGGCAAGAGCACACAGAATCGCCGCGGCAATCGTCACCGCCAGCTGCAAAGACTCAGCAGAACGGTACGTCCAGCCGAACAGGGTAGCCGCCACAAACGCCACAAAGGTCGCAGCCGCAGTCGCCAAACCCATACCGCGGTAGGTCGGAGCAGTATGCGAAGAACGCTCATTAGGAACATCCACCATGTTGTAGCGGTGCAAAATCGGGCGCACCGCAAACGGCAAAAGGGCACCCAAAACAAAAGCAAGAGCAAAAATGCTCAACAGCTCAGAAAAGGAGGTCATACCAGCTCCAAGGCATTGGCGCCGCTCCCCTGGACGCAAGCTCCAGAATTGCAGCTAAGGGACGATGTGTGCGTAGTGTGTGTGTGTGTTTACTTCGTATTCTATAGAACTCTTCAGTAGCCCGGGACTAAACGTTACAGAATCTCTCCATACGCTCTGCGTATTCTGCGTCCTGAAACGTTCTACCCCCGAGAATACCCCCGAGAAAGAGAAAACACCGGATACCGCACCCGCCACGCAAGTGCAGCATCCGGTGTCATTTCCGTAAAGATTAGAACGTCTGCGCATCCGCCAAAGTACGCGGATCAGGGGCACGCTCCAGGCCATGACGCTCATAGCCGCTGTGCTCGCGGTAGTTCTGAATCCACAGCTTATAATCGAGCTCATCAGGGTCAAGTGCCGGGGCACTCGACCGGGAAATATACCGGTTTTCCTCGCTCGGCACCAGCTTCTCGGTACCGCCGAAGAGAGTCTCATCCAGCTTCTCACCCTTGCGAAGACCAATCTCCTTGATTTCAACGTCGTAGCGTTCGTAGGCCTGGCGCATCGCCTTGGCCACGTCCAGGATCTTGACCGGCTGGCCCATATCCAGCACCATGACCTCGCCCGGACGGCCAATCGCACCGGCCAGCATCACGAGCAGGCAGGCATCCGCGATGAGCATGAAGTAGCGGGTCGCGCGCTTATCGGTCAGGGTAATCGGGCCGCCAGAGAGAATCTGCTTGGTGAAGAGCGGCTTAATCGAGCCGCGCGAACCAAACACATTGCCGAATCGCACCGAAACGTAGGTGTTGCCGGTTTTCTCGCCAAAGTACGCGGTCAGGCGCTCCGCCACGCGCTTGGACTGGCCCAGGGCCGTCTTCGGGTCCGCCGCCTTATCGGTCGAGACGTTCACGAAGGTCTTTACACCCACGGCCTCGGCGGCACGCAGCACGTTCAGGGTGCCCAGGGAGTTCGTCTTCCAGGCCTCCTGCGGGTAGGCCTCCAGCGCCGACACGTGCTTCAGCGCGGCGGCGTGGAACACCACCTCGGGGCGGCGCTCCCGGAAAATCTCCAGCAGGGTATCGCCCTCGCGAATATCCGCGAGGATGATGCGGTCGTCGTCCAGGCTTGACTCGTGCGTAATCGACACCTTGGTGTCCATCAGCAGAGTCTCGTCGTGGTCGAGCATCATCAGGGTCTCGGGCTCAAATTCGCTAATCTGGCGGCAGAGCTCAGAACCAATCGAACCGCCAGCACCCGTCACCAGAACGCGCTTGCCGTGCAGGTACGAACGGAGGATATCGCGATCGATATCGTAGTTAATCTCACCGCGGATTACGCGCATCAGGTCGTTATCGCTCGCGTTCACCAGGCGCTCACCCATCAGGCGGGCGTTCGCACTGCTGATACGCTGCACCTCAACCTTCAGGCGACGCATGCGCTCGCAGAAGGCCTCAAAATAGTCCTCCGGCATATCGGAAATCGTGACGATCACCTTGTGAGTGCCCGATTCGCGAATCGCTCGCTCAAGCTCGCGGTAGGTCGTAATCACCTGGATACCGTGGAACTTAGTGCCGGCCTTCAGCGGGTCATCGTCGAAGACCGCCACGGGGCGCAGCTTCGCCTCCTCATCGTGCAGCATGGAATCCATCACCATGCCGCCGATGAAACCGGCGCCGTACACAATCACCGGTTCGCCCGTCAGCTCACGCACCGCGCCGCGCTCGGTATAGACGCGCTTGGCCATGCGGGCACCGGCCATCATAATCAGGCTGAACGCCGCGGCAATCGCGGGCACACTGTGCGGAATGTGCGGCAGGCCAAGGAGCTCGTCCACAAAGGAGAAACCGGTCAGCACCACGCCCGTGCTCAGCGCCGCCGCCGCGGCGCGCCACGACTCGTCAAAAGATCCGTAGGAGTACACGCCGTTATAAATCTTGGCTGCCGCCAAGCCGAAAATCAGCTGTAGCAGCACCGCCCCGGCGGCCGTAATCGTCAGCGAAATGGGGTGGATGATGTCAAACACCGAGCCATTGCTTAGTAGCACGCTATAGCGCAACATGTACGCGAACAGCACTGCAAGAACCCAGGCGCTCGAGTCAATCAGCGCCTGCGCGATCAGCCACCACGGCTTGCGCTCGTACAGACGATTCACCAGAACGGCTCCAGAATCGCCCTCCGTCATCAGCGTGCCGCGCTGAGCAGCACGTCGTACCGCCTCGTGGGCGTCAGATTTCAGCTGGGCCATTAAAAGCCTCCTTCAGATGCGGCACCGGTAGAACGGTCCGAAGATGAGCGAGTAGAGGATGCGCGTGCGGCCACGGTGGACAGCGCGCGGAAAGCATTTCGGCGCAGGGCCTCGGGCACGAAGCGGTACACGCTGCGCACCGCCATGTTCTGCGCCCAGCGGGCCTTCGAAATGGCGTGGCCCGTGTACAGTCGGCGTTGAATCGCCCAGTCCTGCTTCCAGGCGTCCACTCCCCCGCGCTTCGTGTAGGCGCCGGCGCCCACGCGGTAACGCACGAGAGGTGTGGGCAGGTTGCCCAGGCGGTAGCCGGCGTCGCGCAGGCGCATCCACAGCCACCAATCCTCGGCACCGGGCACGTACTCGTAACCGCCGAGGGTCTGGACGGCACTCTTACGGAATGCCACCGAGGGGTGGTATATCGGGTTGCGCGAATCCATGGCGCGGAGCAGCCGTTCGGGCTCGACGATGGCCTCGCGAACCGACTCGACCGCCGAGTTGTTCTCGTTGACCTCGAGCATGGCCGAACCGAGCAGCGCGTAGCCACCCGCGGCCAGGGCCGGAATCAGCTCTGCGAAGCGGGTGGGCTCGGAAATATCGTCAGAATCGGCGCGCGCCACCAGCTCGTAGCTGCAGGCCCGCAGACCCGCGTTCAGTGCCTCGGCCAAACCCACGTTCTGCGGTAGCTCCACGAGCTGAATCGGCGGGCAATCCAGGTTCTCGGCGCGGGCAACCCAGCGGTCCACCACGGTGCGCAGCTCGGGGGTGAGCGGACCGTCCAGAACCAGCACGAGCTCGGAGGGGCGCAGGGTCTGGTTCAGCAGATTCGATTCCAGCGCCTGTTCCAGGTACGCGGGGTTCTCCTTCGCGTACACGCTCATGAGCACCGAGAAGTCGGGGGCGGAGCTCACGCATCCGGCGGCCCCGGCGTTTCCAGTCGCGACCGGCGCGGGGTTCGAGGCCGGAACGCCGTAGCGCCCCGGGAAGGTCAGCGGGTAGATGCCCTCCAGCACCCGGCGGTTCGGGGCGGGCGGGCGCAGGCCGTCACGCAGACCGTTCAGGAAGTACCCCAGGTAGGTCCGGCGGTCGTCGGTACGAAGCAGGGTGGAGACCCACAGGCGGGCCGAAGAACCACCGTAGAGCAGCTTTTCCAGCGGGTTCAGGGTACGCGAGCGCGTAAACACCCACAGCTTATTGCGCACGTCGTTATAGAAGCGCGGGCCGGGGTTAGCGTTCGTCGTGCCGAAGGTCTTGGTGTGGTGCTTCGCCACCGAGGAAGGCACCGCAATGCCGTCGCGGTGGTGAATCAGGCGGGTCGAGAATTCGAAATCGTCGTTCCAGATGAAGAATTCGGCGATGGGCAAACCGCCGTTACGGCGGATGGCCTGCGCGTCCATGAGAATCGAGACGAAGGAGGCGCTACGAATCGGGCGGGCCCCCACCGCGAGGGCGCGGGCGTGACGCCGCTCCCCCGCCGCAAACATCGTGCGAGGGGTGTTCATGGGGTGGTCCTCACCGTTCGTCCATACCACGCGAGAGGCCACCACCGCGGGGCGTTCGGCGGGAACCTCAGAGTAGCCGAGCCACGCTTCAACGGCCTCGGCAAGGGTGTTTTCGGTCGGCTCGGTGTCATCATCCATGACCCATACAAGGTCGGGGTTGTGGCGTTCCAGGGCGCGGTCGATGCCCACCGCGAAACCGCCGGCGCCGCCCATGTTCTGCCGCAGGGTAATACGGTCCACCGGCAGCTCGTACTCCAGGGAGTCCAGGTATGCGGCGGTGTCATCGGTGGAAGCGTTATCGACGATGACCACGGCGACCGGGCACATCCGGCCCGAGGCGATGCCCGCCAGGGTCTTGGGAAGCAAATCGCGGCGGTTGTAGGTTACGACCACCGCGACGGTGCGGGGTTCGTGCTGACCGTCATGTTCGGCGGGGTGCTGGGCAGGCGCGGGTCGGTCGCTGTGCTGTTCTGCCATAGTGTTCTCCCTCCGCGGCGCCGAGGCACCTTATCCGTTCGACGTTGAGGTATATCCTTCTCCGCGCGGGGACCGGGTGTTTCGGCGGTGCCCGCGACGCTCATGAATGAGGATATAGCTCTCCAAAGTGACCATTTTACCGGGGTCTTCACCTCGAGGTGAATCTTCCCCCACTAACGCACCCATTATGACGCATATTCAACCTCAACCGGTTGTTTTTTTCGCATATCGGACGGGACCGAACCCGCAATAGTTCGCCCTTCGCCAGAGGGTGAATAACCTCTAAGGATTAGGTGGAGGCGCAGGTTACGGGCGGGTATTACGGCCCGCAGCGAAGCAAAGTGCCGTTCAGCCAATGTTTTCAAGGCTGTTTTCGATGGCTCCCCTGTGCCCGAGCTGTGCCCGTCGTGCGAAAAAGCGACCAAAAACCGGTCACCGCCCCAACAATTCACCATAACCGGTGCAAATATGCGAAAGTTGAAATGACCCTGTTTTTCCCCGCACCGACCGCGGGCTTTTGAGAGGTAAAGACATGTCCGAATCCAGGTGGAAAGTCATTGGCGCCAGCGGCTTTGTTGGTTCCGCCATCGTTGCGCGTCTGAACGCAGAGGGGATCAGCGTCGATCCCATTGAAGCGCCCCGCCTCGCCACCCGCTCCCTTGACGTAGACAGCATTATCGACGAGGCAGAACAGCTGGAGGGCATCATCGATTCCCTCGCAGAAGCCTTCGCCAGCGCGCAGGTCGTGGTAAACGCCGCCGGCCTCGCCGCCCCGAATATGCAGGACCTGCCCCCGCTCATGGGCGCGAACGCCCTGCTGCCGGCTGTCATCGCGATTGCCGCCCAGCGCACCGGCGTGCGCCGCGTCATTCATCTCTCCTCCGCCGCTGTGCAGGGCCCCCGCCCCGTACTCGATGCCTCCGAGGAGACCGCCCCCTTCAGCGCCTACTCGTTCTCCAAGACCCTTGGCGAAGAGGCGCTGCTCGACCTGCAGGACTACTTCCTGGATGAGCACCCCGAGAGCGCACCCGAGCTGTGCATCCTGCGCGCAACCAGCGTTCAGGGTCGCGGCCGCCGCACGACCGAACTCTTTGCCAAGATGGCTTCCTCCCCCTTCGCATCGGTGGCCGGTGCGGGCCAGGGCAAGTCCCCCGTCTCCAGCGTGTACGCGCTGGCCGAGTTCGTGGTGATGCTCGGAACCTTCCCCGGCGAGCTGCCCACCATCGTGCTGCAGCCCTGGGAAGGCGCAACCGTCGCCTCCGCGTCGCTGGATGCGGGCCGCCGCAAGCCCCACCACCTGCCCGAATGGTTCTGCCGTGCGGCCATCAAGGCCGGCTACAAGGTATCGGAGCTCATGAACGATAGGTTCTCCGGTTCCGTGCGTAAGGTCGAGGTCATGTGGTTCGGTCAGGGTATTGACGATTCCTGGGCCCGCAAGAACAACCTGCTACCCACCCCGCGGGTGCGCGAGGTGTTGCGCACCGCCCACACGGCACTGGGTAAGAAGAAAGACCGCCGCTTCGCCAATAGCTAGGTGGCGCCGCCCCGGCGAGAAAACCGCCTAATGCGCGAGAGATAGCATAAGGGAACGCCCGATATATCTGCTGATATATCGGGCGTTCCCTTAAGTTTTACTCCTGAGTTTTAACCGTGGCCGGGCCTACAGGTGATCCTCGGCGGCTTCCGGGGCCTCGGCCTTAGATTCAGCCTCGGTCTTGGCTTCAGTCTCGGCCTTTTTCTGCTCAGCCTTCGCTTCAGTCTTCGGGGCGGCGGGTGCCTCGCCAAAGACCAGGGCTCGGGCAGTATCGGCGGGGACGGGCTGGACCCGCGGCTCATCCGCGCGAATCGGCTTGGGAGTGTTGTCGCGGTAGCCGCGCGAGCGCTCCTGGTCCACCGAGCTGATGCCGAATCCAGAACCCAGCGCGCTCGTAGCGCCCAGCAGGGAGGCGGCAATCGAACCGGCCGCGGGTGCCTCGGCGCGGCGGGCGGGTTCGCCGCTCACCGTGTGGGTGCTGTCCCACTGCTCGTATGCTTCGTCCAGGCCCTCCTGCTCGTCCAGCGCCTGCTGGGAGGCGTCCGAGGTGTTCGACGCGCTCTGCGAGGAGGCCTGCGCCTCCTCAACCTTGCGGGCCGCCTGTTCGTCGGCCTCGGCGCGGGTCAGAATCGAGGGGACCACCTCGCGGAGCTCCTCAACGGGAATCGCGCCCTCGCGCACCACCACGTAGGGGAACGAGGTGCAGTCCAGGATGGTCGAGGGAGCCGGCTCGCGTTCGGTCACCACAACCACGCCGTCCTCGTTGGGCTCGGATTCGTGGGGTTTCGGGCGGGGGCCACCGTCAATAATCACCGCGACGTCCTCACCCAGAGAGTCCATGGCGGCCTGGGCGGTCGCGGCGGCCTCCTGGCCGGTCTTGTTAGCGCTCGAGACGGCCAGCGGGCCGTGCTCGGTCAGCAGCTTCAGGGCAAACTCGTCGTCGGGAACACGCACCGCGACGGTGCCTCGGGTCTCGCCCAGGTCCCAGCTCAGCGAGGGGTAGGCGTGAAGAATGACGGTCAGCGCGCCGGGCCAGAAACGGTAGCCCAGGTCGTAGATGTCGTCCGGAACGTCATCCACCACGCCGGCGAGCGCCGCGATATCAAAGATGAGTACGGGCGGCGGCATGGTGCGGTCGCGGCCCTTATCTGCCAGCAGTTTGGCAACGCCCTGATGCGAGAAGGCATCGGCGGCAATACCGTAGACGGTATCGGTGGGCATCACAATCGTGTCGTGCGCCTTGAGGGCCTCGCGGGCGGCGTCCAGCGCCTCGCGGGTCTCGGTTTCAGTCGTTACGGGGTACAGCTTTGCAGTCACGGGTTATATTGTCTCACGTTTTATGGATTGCGGCGATAAGCCGGGGAGGGTGCGCGTCACAGGGTCGGCGCGTCGCGCCTCGTCGGCGGCCGATGCGGCTGATACGACGGTTAGGATGCGCGACGGCTCCGTTCGGCGGCCTCGCCCGGCCCGGAGGCTAGAAGTCGGCCCTGATGCTAGGAGCCCGCGGCGGCAGGTTTGTAGCCCGCGCTGTGCCGGGGCCTGCCGTTCAGGTCCCGTACCGGGTAGCACCGCTCGAAGCCAACGCGCGCCAGGAGCTCAGCGACGGCCTCTTCCTGGGTGTCGTCGTGCTCCATCATGAAGAAGCCGCCGGGGGCCAGCAGCTCGAAGGCGCGGGCGGCGATTGCCGAGGGCATCTGCATGCCGTCCGCTCCCCCGCCGTACAGCGCCATGTCCGGGTCGTGCAGGGCGGCCTCCGGGTCGGCGGGCACGTTCGCCGGCGGAATGTACGGCGGGTTGGAGAGCACCGCATCGAAGGTTCCGGCGAGCTCGGACAGGGCGGTGAGGGCATCCCCCTGAACCAGGTGCACGCCGAGCGGCTCCAGGTTCTTGCGGGTGTAGGGGATGGCGTCTTCGGAGAGCTCCACCGCGAAGACCTGGGCGTTCGGCAGTTCGCTCTTGACCGCCGCCGCAATGGCGCCGGAACCCGTGCACAGGTCGACGATGCGCAACCCACCGGTCGCCGACTCAGCGCGTGCGCTCAGCACTTTGAGGGCTTCTTCGACGAGTAGTTCCGTTTCGGGCCGGGGTACGAATACGCCCGGACCGACCGATAACTCCAGCCGGTAGAAGGGAGCGCGCCCGGTGATATGTTGCAGCGGCTCGCGCTCGGCGCGGCGGGCGACCAGCGCCTCGTACTCGGCGACCTGCTCCTGGGTGAGCCGCTCCCCCAGGAGCAGGGCCCGCTGTAGCTCGGCGCGAGAACCGCCGTGGAGCAGGTGCGCGGCGAGGAGCTCGGCGTCCACGCGGGGGCTGGGTACCTGCGCCAGGGCCGCGGTGGCGCGCGTGAGCACCTGCGCGAGCTCTTCCCCGCGCGGGTCGTGCACATTCACCTTCATGAGCTTTCCTTCTTCTGTACGTTCCCCCGCCAAAGACGGGAACGGAGCTCGGGCTACCGAGCCTCGTAAATGCAGATGGGGCCATCGTGTGACACGATGACCCCATCCTACGTTCAGCCGACCCACCCGCTCCTACGGGCGGGGCGTGCGGAACTACTTCTGCTCCTGGCCCACCTGAGCGAGGCGGTGCGCCTCGTCCATCTCAATAGCGGACTGAACCACCGGCTCCAGGTCACCGTTCAGCACGGCGTCCAGGTTGTACGCCTTGTATCCGGTACGGTGATCGGCGATGCGGTTCTCCGGGAAGTTGTAGGTACGGATGCGCTCCGAACGGTCCATGGTGCGCACCTGCGAAGCACGGTGTGCCGCGTTCTCAGCGTCAATCTGCTCCTGCTGGTGAGCCAGCAGTCGCGCACGCAGCACGCGCATCGCAGCTTCACGGTTCTGCAGCTGAGACTTCTCGTTCTGCATCGCCACGACAATACCGGTCGGCAGGTGGGTAATACGCACCGCCGAGTCGGTGGTGTTCACCGACTGACCACCGGGGCCCGAAGAACGGTACACGTCAATCTTCAGATCGTTCTGGTTAATCTCGATTTCCTCGGGCTCGTCCACCTCGGGGAACACCAGCACACCGGCGGCGGAGGTGTGGATACGGCCCTGCGACTCGGTCGCCGGAACGCGCTGCACGCGGTGCACGCCGCCCTCGTACTTCAGGTGCGCCCACACGCCCTCAGCAGGCTCATTCGAGGAGCCCTTAATAGCGATCTGTGCGTCCTTGTAACCGCCAACATCGGTGCTGGTCGAAGAAATAATCTCAGTCTTCCAGCCCTTGTTCTCGGCATAACGCATGTACATGCGCAGCAGGTCACCAGCGAACAGAGCCGCCTCGTCACCACCGGCACCAGCCTTCACCTCAAGAATGACGTTACGGCCATCATCCGGGTCACGCGGAATCAGCAGGCGGCGCAGCTTCTCCTGAGCAACCTCCAGCTCCTCCTCCAGGCCGGGAATCTCCGCCGCGAAATCCGGATCCTCATCAGCCATCTCGCGAGCAGCCTCAAGATCATCCTTCAGCGAAGTGTACTTGTTGTACGCAGTCACAATACCGGTCAGCTCCGCGTAACGGCGGCCCACACGGCGTGCCTTACCCTGGTTCGCCTGCACGGCGGGGTCCGCCAGCTGATTCTGCAGGTCAGCGTGCTCATCCAGCAGAACCTGAATAGATTCAAACATTCTGTTCTCTCTTCCATCTCCCGCACTTTACGCCGCACGGGCAGGCACTAGACATCTCGCACCCCTCACAACGGGGATGCACAAAACGAACGTCTCACGCGCCCCACCCACATGAGGAGGTGGGGCGCGTGAGATACGAGCCTTAGTCGACCAGACGCAGACCGTTCTTCTGAACCGTCAGAAGGAACTCCACGTTGCTTTCAGTCTTACGCAGCTGGTTGGTCAGAACGCCCAGAGCCTGCTCAGGCTCCATACCCGCCAGGGCACGGCGCAGACCCCACATAATCTTGATCTCATCCGGGGAGAGCAGGTTCTCCTCGCGGCGAGTACCAGAAGCGTTAATATCAACCGCCGGGAAGATACGCTTATCCGCCAGCTGACGGGACAGGCGCAGCTCCATGTTACCGGTGCCCTTGAACTCTTCGAAGATCACTTCGTCCATCTTCGAGCCGGTCTCAACCAGGGCGGTAGCCAGAATGGTCAGCGAGCCGCCCTCTTCAATGTTGCGGGCAGCACCGAAGAACTTCTTCGGCGGGTACAGTGCGGCAGAATCCACACCACCGGAGAGGATACGACCGGATGCGGGAGCCGCCAGGTTGTATGCGCGGCCCAGGCGGGTCATGGAGTCCAGCAGCACGACCACATCGTAGCCGAGCTCCACCATACGCTTTGCGCGCTCAATAGCCAGCTCAGCCACAGTGGTGTGATCCTCAGCCGGGCGGTCGAAGGTCGAGGCAATAACCTCACCCTTAACGGTGCGCTGCATATCGGTCACTTCTTCAGGACGCTCATCCACCAGGACCATCATCAGGTACACGTCCGGGTTGTTCACGGTAATTGCGTTCGCGATGGACTGCAGCATGAGGGTCTTACCCGCCTTCGGCGGGGACACAATCAGACCACGCTGACCCTTACCAATCGGGGACACCAGGTCAACCACGCGGGTGCCCAGCTTCTTCGGGGTGGTCTCAAGGCGCAGACGCTCCTTGGGGTACAGCGGAGTCAGCTTCGAGAAGACGCGGCGGTTCGCTGCTTCCTCAACGCTCTGACCGTTAATCGCCTCAACCTGAACCAGCGCGTTGAAACGCTGACGGTTATTCGACTCGCCCTCGCGCGGCACGCGAATCGCGCCGAGCACGTGGTCACCCTTACGCAGGTTGTACTTCTTCACCTGAGCCAGGGAGACGTACACGTCATTAGTGCCGGGCAGGTAGCCGGTGGTACGCACGAAAGCGTAGTTATCGAGAATGTCCAGAACACCCGAAATCGGTGCCAGCACATCGTCTTCGCTCAGGCGAGGCTCGTTCTCCTCGCGGCGGCGAGCCTGCTTCTCAGCACGCTCAGCCTGACGGTCACGCTTGGAACGGCGCTCAGTACGCTCGGTGCGCTCGGTGCGCTCGGCACGCTCTGCACGCTCAGCAGCCTTACGCTCGGCACGTTCACTACGCTCAGTGCTGCGCTCTGCACGCTCAGCCTGACGGTCACGCTTAGTGCGGCGCTCGGTACGCTCACCATCCTGATCGCGGCGACGCTCACGAGTGCGGGTACGCTTCGAGCTCTTCTCACCGTCGGGGGTACCAAAAGTCATATCCAGGGCAGCGTTCAGGCTGTCCAGGCTCGCGGTGCCGTCAGCGGTAGCAGCCTTCAGCTCAGCAGAGTTACCGGGCAGGTCAATCTGCTCCGAACGCTCGCCAATACGCTCAGCGGCCAGCTCAGCGCGCACATCCAGCGGAGGAAGCTCAGCGGGATTCTCGTCCTTACGGGTGCGGCGGGTACGCTTCTCCGCCTTCTCGTTCATCTCAGCCGATGCGTCCTCACCCTCAGCGGCACGGCGAGCGCGCGCACGCTTCTGAGCGGGAGTCTCGTAACGAGAGGAGCGGGTACGCTTCTCAGACTTTTCAGCCTTCTCAACGCCCTCAGCGGGGGCTTCAGCAGCCTCAGTGTTTTCGGTTTTCTCAGCCTTCGCCTCGGCGTCCTTCTGGGCGCGAGTACGGCGGGTACGGCGAGGCTTAGACTCTTCAGTCGTCTCAGCTACGGGGGCCTGGGCAGATTCAGCAGCCTCAGCGGGCGCCTCAGACTTAGATGCTTCAGACTTGGGCGCAGCAGGAGCGGCTACGGCGCCGCCACGCTGATGCTCCTCAAGAGCCTGAACCAGCTCGGCCTTCTTCAACTTCAGATAGCCGCGGATACCAAGCTGCTGGGCGAGGACACGCAGCTGCGCGACCTTCAAGTTTGCAAGTTCCGGTGCGGCAGCTGCCGTACCGTACTCATCGGTGACAACAATATTCTTTGCCAACTACAATTCCTTTGGTTATAAGCCCTGAAAATCTTCAGAATAAAGATCGGGCGGGCGCTATAGCGCGGTCAAAGGTTTAGACACTGCCGAAAGAAAACAGCAGTCTGCACCTTCGACTCCCTCGAACCGCACTGGAGGCGGTTCGCGTCTCTTACCGTACCCGCTGATTCAGACACAGCGAGCACACACGGAAGATAAGGCGCTCTATCACAAATGTGGGCAAGCCCAAACCATCATCTATAGAACCATCTACACGAGATGAAGAGGACGGATTGGTCACTTTGAAAGGGCACCCGCCGCGAAACCGAACCCTCAGAACAGTCTTCCTTATGCGTCAGAAATAAAGAAAGACATGAATCCCAAAGGCACTCCCCCGAACCTTGCCGGTTCCCGCTCAGACACAAAAAGCATCTGAGGCATCAGGGGAAACGGAAGTACGTTACGAAGGATAGTATCGACGGTCTACATTGAACGACGGGCGAACCTCAACGTAGGACGAACTAATAACGTCCTACTGAGTAACTATAACACCTTCAGTGTCAATTTCAAGGGGAAGAACCCGCCAGTTCAGGCGGCGATCCGCAATAACGCTACTAGGGTGGGTCGCCTCAAACTCGGCAATAGCGTCCTGAACCTGTCGCACCTGCTCATCGCCGTGGGCAAAGGTCAAAACGGTCGGGCCAGCACCAGAAATCACCGCCGCAAAACCCTGACCGCGCAGGTACGCAACCAGCGTAGCCGACGGTTCCATCGCGGTCACGCGGTAACCCTGATGCAGGTAATCCACGGTCGCATCCATCAGGTACTCGGGAGTATCAGAGAGGGTGCGCACCAGCAGCGCCGCACGAGCCGAGTTCGCCGCCGCCTCAACGTGGGGCATCTGCGCAGGAATCAGCGAACGGGCAAGCTTCGTCGACACCTCATAATCGGGCACAGCCACCACAGGGTGAACGTCAGGATGCACCGGAATAATCACGGTCTTCCAGTTACCCATCTCGCCCCAAGACACCGACAGGTTGCCGTAAATCGCCGGAGCTACGTTATCCGGGTGGCCCTCCATATCGGAGGCGACCTGTAGCATCTGCTCACGGCTCAGACGGTGCTCCTCCGGCAGCAGACCGCTCGCCGCGGCCACACCCGCCACAATAGCCGACGCCGAAGAACCCATACCGCGAGAATGCGGAATCTTATTATCAGCAATCAGCTTCACCGGCGGCAGTTCATCCAAACCAGCCGCCGCAAAACCAGCCTTCATCGCCTGCAAAACCAGGTGGCTCTCGTCGCGAGGAACATCCGCGCTACCCTCACCGCTGAGCTCAAACTCCAGGCCGGACTCAATGCGCTCAACAACCAGCTCATCGTAGAAGCCAAGGCCCAAACCCATGCTGTCATAGCCGGGACCCAGGTTAGCGCTCGTAGCGGGAACGCGAACCTTAACGGACGCGCCCACCGGAATATCAGAAATATGCAGGGAAGACATGAGAAGAACCTCGCGATCGGTGACGTAATGAGTGAATAGGTGAAAGATACAAAAAGGGGCTGTCATGCAGGTGCACCCCGCCCCGCAAACACGGGACGGAGTGCACATCGTAGTATGAACAGACTAGTTCAAATCAAGAATATCTGCCACAGCAACCACGTCGAAGGGAGCCTTAGTCGGCTCAACCTTCACGCCGTTCACAGCCTCAAGAGCCCACTGGGGGTCCTTCAGACCGTGACCGGTCACGGTGATGACGATGGTCTTACCCTCGGGAGCTTCACCGGCGCGGTGCTTCTTCAGCAGACCCGCAACACCGGCAGCCGAAGCCGGCTCAACGAAGACACCCTCGCGGGAAGACAGCCAGCGGTGCGCCTCCAGAATCTCCTCATCGGTGACAGCCTCAATCACGCCGCCGGACTCGTCACGAGCAGCTTCAGCCTTCTCCCACGATGCGGGGTTACCGATACGAATCGCGGTCGCAATGGTCTCCGGTGCCTCAATCGGGTGACCAGCAACGATCGGTGCAGCACCAGCAGCCTGGAAACCCCACATGATCGGACGCTTGGTCGCAACAGGCTCCAGAACCTCACCGTCACGGTTGGTGTAAGGCTCAGAGTACTCCTTGTAGCCCTTCCAGTACGCGGTGATGTTACCCGCGTTGCCAACCGGCAGCAGGTGGTAATCGGGAGCGTCACCCAGGGTGTCAACAACCTCGAACGAACCGGTCTTCTGACCCTCAATACGGTAAGGGTTAACCGAGTTCACCAGGAACACCGGGTAGTTCTCGCTGAGCTTGCGAGCAATCTCCAGGCAGTTATCGAAGTTGCCGTCAATCTGAATGATGTCAGCACCGTGAGCAATCGCCTGAGACAGCTTACCCATAGAAATCTTGCCGTCCGGAACCAGCACTGCACAGCGCATACCAGCCTGCAGAGCGTACGCAGCAGCCGAAGCGGAAGTGTTGCCGGTCGAAGCACACACAACAGCCTTCGCGCCGTCACGCTTAGCAGCGGTCATCGCGCTGGTCATACCGCGGTCCTTGAACGAACCGGTCGGGTTCATACCCTCAAACTTCAGGTAAACGGTGTTACCGGTCTCAGCAGACAGTGCCGGCGCGTGAATCAGCGGGGTACCGCCCTCGCCCAGGGTCACAGCCTTCACATCGTCTGCGAAGGGCAGACGGTCACGGTACTCATTGATAACGCCCTGCCACACGTGTGCCATTGGCTTCTCCTTCAATCTTGGCGCCCCGCCCGCCGGACCTCCCATAGGTCGGGCGCGGTAGCGGGTACGCGGGTTAGTTAGTGAGCGATGCACCCGCAAGCGAACATCGCACGTTTAGTGAGCGGCGCGTGCCGCACATAGATAATGCTTTTGAGCCTTAATGCTTCTCGGACTCCACGCGGATGACCGAGTTCACCTCACGCACAGTGTCCAGAGCATCAATCACAGCAATCGCACGGCGCAGATCAGAATCCTTCGCCGAGTGAGTCACCATACGAATCTGAGCCGCGCCCTCCTTCGGGGTGGACTGACGCAGAGAATCAACAGAAATACCGTGCTCGGCAAGGATACGGGTAATATTCGCCAGAACGCCCAGACGGTCCTCCACCAGAACACCCACCGAGTAGCGAGAAATCACGTTATCCAGGCTAGTTGCGTGCAACTGAGCGTGAGAAGTCTCCGGAACACCGGGACCGCCCAGCACCAGGCGACGAGCCAAAGACACAAAGTCACCCAGAACAGCCGAAGCAGTCGGAGCGCCACCCGCACCGGGACCGTAGAACATCAGCTCGCCAGCGTTCTCCGCCTCAACGAACACAGCGTTGAACGCACCGTGCACACCAGCCAGCGGGTGCTGACGCGGAATCAGGGTCGGGTTCACGCGAATGTTCGCGCCGTCCGCACCCTCGCGCTCACAAATGGCCAGCAGCTTGATGACGTAACCATCAGCATCCGCAGCCGCAACATCATCAGCGGTGATGGAGGTAATGCCTTCAGTGTGCACATCATCGATGGTGAAGTCAGAGTGGAACGCCAGCGAAGCAACAATCGCAGCCTTCGACGCGGCATCGTGGCCCTCAACGTCAGCGGTCGGGTCAGCCTCCGCGTAGCCGAGCTTCTGAGCCTCAGCCAGTGCGTCCGCGAAGGATGCGCCGGTGGTGTCCATCTGATCAAGAATGTAGTTGGTGGTGCCGTTCATGATGCCCAGAACGCGGGTCACACGGTCACCAGCCAGGGAGTCACGCAGGGGGCGCAGAATCGGGATAGCACCCGCAACAGCAGCCTCGTAAGAGAGCTGAGCACCGGACTCATCAGCGGCAGCCTGCAGCTCCACGCCGTGCTTAGCCAGCAGCGCCTTGTTGCCGGAGACCACGGACTTACCCGCCTTCAGAGCACGCAGAATGCGGGTGCGAGCCGGCTCAATACCGCCGGTCAGCTCGATGACCACATCCGCCGCATCAATCAGGGATTCAGCGTCAGTGGTGTACAGCGAGGGGTCCGCATTCCAGTGGCGGGATGCATTAGTATCGCGCACAGCAATACCGATCAACTCCACGGGGGCGCCAATGCGCTTTTCAAGGACGGCGTTATCCTCGACCAGGATGCGAGCAGCCTGGGAACCGACATTACCGGCACCGAGCAGTGCTACTTTGATCTTTTCAGCCACGATAGTCTCTTTCTACGGTCTGTTCCGGGTTCGCCCCGGTATCTCTTCGGGCTACGGTGTGGATGCGGCGCAGAGCACGCACTCAACAACCACTTTATCAAGAGCCGGGGACGGCTCAGCAGCCTCAAGCTGCGACTTTTACTCTCTGAGATGAGGTATCCCTCACAGTGATGAGGTGAACCTTATCTTCTGTCATGTTGTGAACGCACAAAACCGTGAAGACCCCACCCGCAACCGCCACCTCACGGCGTCCATGGCAGAGACGGGAACTTCACGGCTTTTCATGATGTCAGAATGGGTTCTTAGATATCCGTTCTTAGATATCCGAACCCATATCCAGCGCCAACATATCCTCCTCACGCTGACGACGAATCATCACGCGAGAAGGCTTACCCTCAGCAGTGGCAATCACCGGCGGGCGAGTCAAGAAGTTATAGTTCGAACCCAGCACATAGCAGTACGCGCCGGTCGCCGGAACCGCCAAAATATCGCCAGCCTGCAGGTCAGCAGGCAGGTAGCAGTAACGAACCACCACATCGCCAGACTCGCAGTGCTTACCCACCACGCGAGAGAGCACCTGCTCCCCCGCCGGGGCACGATTCGCCAGGGTCACCGAATAATCCGATTCGTACAGCACCGGGCGGGCATTATCGCTCATACCGCCATCCACCGAAACGTAGCGGCGCACGCGAATCTCGCCGTTCTCGTCCTCAATGCTCACGTTCTTAATGGTGCCGACCGTGTACAGGGTCGCACCCGAAGGACCAGAAATGGAGCGGCCCGGCTCAAACGACATATGCGGAATCGCCATGCCCAGGCTCTCACAGGTTGCCGCGACGGAAGCGGCAATCGACTCGGTCACCTCGGTAATGGAGCGGGGGTGATCCGCCTCGGTGTAGCCGATGCCGTAGCCACCACCCAGGTCCAGCTCCGGCAGGGTCACGCCCAGGTCACGGTTGAGGCGGTTCATGAACTCCAGGGCGGTAGTAGCCGCCTGCTCAAAGCCCTCCGCCTCAAAAATCTGCGAACCAATATGGCAGTGAATACCGCGGAAATCCAGGGAATCGGTCGCGTTCAGAATCGCGGCTGCCAGAGCCGCGTAAGAATCGGTAGCCTCAACACCCCAGTGCTCCAGCTCCTCCTCATCCAGACCAGCAAGCGCGGCGGTGCCGGGCTGCAGGGACATGCCGAACTTCTGATCCTCGTGCGCGGTCGCAATGGATTCGTGGGTCGAGGCATGCACGCCGGGGGTGATGCGAATCAGCACCGGAACCGGGGCGTACGGCTCCTCGCCCTCAGCCACACGCTCGGCGGCAAGCTCGGCGTACACGCGCTCAATGAGCTTGAGCTCGTCCACCGAGTCAGCCACCACGCGGCCCAGGCCGTTGCGGATCGCGCGGGCAATCTCAGCCTCCGACTTGTTATTACCGTGCAGGGCGATATTCGCACCGGGCACCTGCGCGCGCAGAGCCAACGCCAACTCACCACCGGAGGCGGTATCCAGGCACAGCCCCTCCTCGGTCGCCCAGCGCGCCACAGCGGTAGACAGGAACGACTTACCGGCGTAGTAAACGCTCACCTTCGCACCGTGCGCGGCGAAAGCCTGCTCAAAAGCGGTGCGGTAGGCGCGGGCGCGGGCGCGGAAGGTCGTCTCGGAGAAGACGTACTGCGGGGTTTCGTGCTCAGCAACCAGGTCGCTGACGGTCACGCCATCAATGCAGAGCTCGCCCTGATTATTGCGGGTAAAGGAATCCGTCCAGATCGTGCGGGACAGGGCCTCGGGGCGCTCGGGGTAGGTGAGCCATTCGGGGGCGTAGAGGGCGCGGGCTTCGCTCATCGTATCTCTTTCTTAGCTATCTTGCCGGCATACGCTCAACCCCCGCCCCGGTAGCACCGGGTCGGGGGTTGAAACGAGAGTATTACATGCGCTCGGGTGCGCTCACACCCAGCAGGTTCAGGCCGTTAGCCAGCACCTGCTGTGCCGCGTTGTTCAGCAGCAGGCGGGTACGGTGCAGGTCGGTGACCTCTTCATCCGCCTTGGGGGTGACGCGGGAGACACCGTACCAGCTGTGGTACGCCGAAGCGAGCTGCTCCAGGTAGCGGTTCACGCGGTGCGGCTCGTAGAACTTCGCGGCATCACGCACAGCAGCGGGGAACTGGCCGAGTACAGCCAGCAGCTCGCCGTCAGCAGCCGAGTCGAGCAGGGAGGTGTCCACACCGTCCTCAACCTTCACGCCAGCCTCCGCGGCGTTACGTGCCACAGCGGCGGTACGTGCGTGAGCGTACTGCACGTAGTAGACCGGGTTCTCGTTGCTCTTGGAAGTCAGCAGGCCCAGGTCAATGTCGATGGGGGTGTCCACCGAGTAGCGGGTCAGCTCGTAGCGGGCTGCGTCAACGCCCACAGCTTCGACCAGGTCCTCGAGGGTGACCACGGTGCCAGCACGCTTGGACATGCGGACGGGCTTGCCGTCCTTGACCAGGTTTACCAGCTGACCGATCATGACCTCAATCTGGTCGGCGCGGTAACCAAGAATCTGGGCGATAGCCTTCAGACGGCCCACGTAGCCGCTGTGGTCAGCGCCGAGCATATAAATCGCCACGTCAGCGGGGTTTACTGCACGGGTCATCTTGTCCTGGTAGTAGGCGATATCACCCGCCACGTAGGCGTGGTTGCCGTCAGACTTGATGACCACGCGGTCCTTATCATCGCCGTAGTCGGTGGTGCGCATCCACCATGCACCGTCAGCTTCGAAGAGCTGGCCGTTCTCGCGCATGGTCTCAAGCAGGGCGTCCACCTTGCCGCCTTCGAACACGGAGTTCTCGTGGAAGAACACGTCAAAGTGAGTACCGAATGCCGCCAGGGACTCCTTGATCTGATCGAACATCAGGTGAGTACCGATTTCGCGGAAAATCTCTTCGGGGTTCTCAGCCTCAAGCGCGTCGGGGCGCTGAGCCAGAATCTGGTCCTTAATGTCAACAATGTACGCGCCAGCGTAGCCGTCCTCGGGGGTCTCCTCACCGCGAGCAGCGGCAATCAGGGACCGCACGAAACGGTCAATCTGGGTACCGTGGTCGTTGAAGTAGTATTCACGCACGACGTTAGCGCCCTCAGCCTCAAGGACGCGGGCGAGCGCATCACCGACGGCAGCCCAGCGGGTACCGCCCAGGTGGATGGGGCCGGTGGGGTTCGCGGAGACGAACTCAAGGTTAATGGTCTTACCGGCGAACTTGTCGCTGCGGCCGTATGCTTCACCAGCCTCAACGATGGTGGCGGCAAGCTCACCGGCAGCTGCGGCGTCCAGGGTGATGTTCAGGAAGCCGGGGCCAGCAATATCTACGGATGCAACACCGGGGATGGCGCTAATCTTCTCTGCCAGAAGAGCTGCTGCCTCACGCGGGTTCTTGCCCACCTTCTTGGCGAGCTGCAGAGCGACGTTGGTTGCCCAGTCGCCGTGTTCGCGGGACTTGGGGCGCTCCACTCGGACGGCGGGCAGTTCAGCGCCCTCCACGAGGGTCAGCTGGCCGGAGGAAATGGTTTCTTCAAGGGCAAGCGCAATGGCTTCGGAGAGTTCTTCAGGAGTCATAACAAACTATTCTAGCAAGCCTTGGCAGGCGCCTGACCCTTTATCTAGTGCATATCTGATACCATAGGTGGGTTGCCTCTGTAGCTCAGCGGATTAGAGCACCAGTTTCCGGTACTGGGGGTCGAAGGTTCGAATCCTTTCAGGGGCACGATGTTCTTATTCGAGAGGGAACACGGGAGCCGATATCCGAGGCGTATTGTTCGGGTATCGGCTCCTTTTTATTTAGCGGCCATGCTGGGCAGCTCCCTCTTCAACTTCAGAGGGTGGACACTACCCTCCTGCCTGTTGTGGCAACGCTCGCACCCTTGAGAGAATAGGGAAACGCGCACACTGTTCAACTCAACCCGAACTTTAAGCCACAACAGCGGAGGTAAACCCGTGACCACCATGCGCCAGATTCAGCTCACCGAATGGGGCGACGAAAGCGTTCTGCACGAAGCAAACGTGCCTATCCCCGCCCCGGTGCGCGGTCACGTGCTCGTCAAGACGGTTGCCGCCGGTGTGAACCCGATTGACCTGACCACCCGCAAGGGTCTGGGCCCCGCAGCTCAGCTTGCCGACCCGTCGTACAAGCCGTTCGTTCCCGGTTGGGATGTTGCCGGCACCGTGGTTGCCACCGCTGGTGACTACACGGGTTTCAAGGTGGGCGACGGCGTTTTCGGTCTGGTGTCTTTCCCCGCCCCCGCAGGCGCGTACGCCGAGTATGTGCTTGCCCCGGCACATCAGCTGGTGAAGGTGCCCGCCGATGTTCCCTGCGCGCAGTTGGGCGGCGCTCCCCTGGCGGCGCTGACCGCATACCAGGCGCTCTTCGAAGTGGCGCGATTGAAGGAAGGTGAGCGCGTGCTCATTCACGCCGGTGCCGGAGGTGTCGGTCATCTCGCCGTTCAGTTGGCTGCGCAGGCTGGCGCTCAGGTTTTTGCGACCGCCTCCGCGGCGAACCACGAGTTTGTGCGCTCTTTGGGTGCCCAGCCCATTGATTACCGCACCGAGGATTTCCGCGCCGTACTGGGCCAGACCATGGACGTGGTGCTCAATTCCACCGGTCAGCAGACTTTCCTCGATTCGCTGGAGGTGCTGGTTCCCGGCGGCCGCATTGTCACCCTGACCAGCCCCGACCCGCTGGATGTTGCGCGTGAGCGCGGCTTCGAGGCGCAGTGGCTGACGGTTCACCCGGACCGCACGCAGATGCAGGAGATTGCCCGCCTCATGTCCTTGGGCCTGTTGAAGGTGCACGTGGATCAGGTGCTTGATTTTTCGCAGGCTGCGCAGGCTCACGCCCTGGTTGCGACGGGTCGCACCCGCGGCAAGATCGTGCTGGTTCCCTAACGCGGCGCTGATTCATGCAGACTTCTGAGAACGCGCCGACCGTTGAGAATACCGATTACCGCTCTGGTTTTTACCGCGAGGCGGGCTTTTACGATGCCCACTCGCTACCCGACTATGGCGCGCAGTCGCCGGTAACTCGCGAGGCGTTCGCCTACGACTTCTTCCCCGCGACCGAGGATATCTCTTCCCCCGCGCCACTGCTGGTGTGGGTTCACGGTGGCGCCTGGCGCTTCGGCACCAACCAGGCCCTACGCGACACTATCCTGCGCACCCCTGGCGGGGAGCAGCCCAACACCCAGGCGCTCATGCGCACCGCTTTTCAGCAGGCAGGCTGGGCGGTCGCGTCCATCAACTACCGGTATTCGCATCAGGCACTCTTCCCGGGTGCCCTGCACGATGTGAAGGAGGCGGTGCGTTTCTTCCGCGCCAACGCGCACGAATTCGGTATTGATCCGCAGCGCATTGCGGTAGCGGGCGGAAGCGCCGGCGGGCACCTGAGCATGATGGTTGCGCATACGGGAGATTCCGCCGCCGGTGACTCTGTATTTGGGGAGTCTGCGAGCATACCCGAGCACGCCAAGCACGACGAATACTTCGAGGGCAGGGCGGCAAGCGCCTACCCGTCCCATAGTTCGCAGGTGGCGGCGGCGGCTTCGTTTTACGGGGTCAGCGATTTGAGGACCATCTTCACCGATCGCCCTCTGGCTGGCTACGCCCTCGATCATCCCGAGGATGATGGCGCCGAATGGCGACTGCTGGGAAGCACCTACCCCGTACCCGCAGATGTGTCTACTATCGACGCGTCCAAGGGTGAGCGGGCGGTTCCCGGTGTCTGCATCGAGCGCGCCCAAAAGAACTGGGAGCGTGCGCATCCTATTGATGCGGTACGCCCCCAGAAACGAGTGAATAAGGTCGAAAGTGCCTCTGCACAGGGTGCGAGCGGCGGTGCCACTGCCCTCATGCTCGTGCACGGTATTAGTGATTCGTGTGTGCCGTACCAGCAATCGGTGCGGGTGTATCAGGCGCTGCGCACGCGGCAGGTGCCTACCGATTTGGTGCTGGTTCCGGATGCCGAACACGGGGATTCGCGCTGTTTTAGCCCCGATATTGTTCAGCAGATGCTGCAGTTCTTCAACCGTACTGTTTAGTTCAACCGCGCTTTCTAGAACCGCGCTGTCCGGTCTGGGTGATTGATCAGAAAGTAATCGACCAGATGCGGGTTTAGCGAACGCGGCGGTTCACGTATTCGTGCTCGAGGCGGTAACGTTCGAGGTCGTCAAAAGCAACGCGACGGTGCGTGTTAATGCGCTCGAACGGAATATCTCCGCGCTCCAGCAGGCGAACAACGGTCGGGCGGGATACGCCCAGGTAGTCTGCCGCCTCCTGCGTGGTCATGAGGCGGTCCTGGCGTACCACGCAGACGTCCTTACGGTCGGCGAATGCGCGCGCTACGGAGGTGAGGGGTCCGTACATTTCGGGGGAAATCTGTACGCGCTCGCCGTCGCCGGTGACCAGGTAGAGGGTTTCTTCGGCGCTGAGGCGGTCGAAGTGGGTGCGCAGACTCGCGTGAACGAGGGCTTGGAAGAGCTCTTCGCAGCGGTGGTGAATTTCTTCGTGCTGTCCGTCTTCGCAGCAATCCAACACTGCAACACGTGTTGCCGGGTACGTCTTTGGTGATGGCATAGTCACTCCTTCGTTACTGTGTTATTCACCACTGTAGCAGTTGAACGAAACTATCGAAAGAAAGTTAAGAAGCGCAGTTAATTCGCATCTACGGTGCATAAAATTCAGATGAATAATTATTAATTCTGTAGATAGCATTTGATGTCATTTATTATACATTAACTGCTCTCCTGGGGCCTGTATTCCCCCGCCGCCCACCCCGGGGTTCCCGCGAACAACCCCAAATATGACAAACAAAGCACACCCCAAGCCCACCGCGGGCAAGGCGAGTACACTGGATAGGATATGTCTGAGCAGAAATCCACGAAGAAACACGCAGATACTTCTAAGGCCCCCCGCACCGCCCCCACCATGGCGAGCATGGCCGCCGCAATCCACGCGGCAAAGGTACGAACCTCCGAAAAGACCGCAGAAAAAGCCGCTGGCAAGACCGCAACTACTGAGAACAACGCGGTAAAAAACGGCGCCCCAAAGAAGGGCGCACAGAAGAACAGTGCCCAGAAGAATAACGCAGACCGCAAGAACTCCTCCCGGGGCACCTCCGAACGCAACTCCAACGCCTCCCGCTCCAACCGACGCGCAGGCGGTCCCAACCGCGCCCGCAAGCAGGGCAACCAGCAGGGTATCCAGCAGGGCGATAACAAGGGCAACCAGCAGAACCGCCCGGCACCGCGCCGCTACGAGCCGCTCATTCCCGAGGTCATCACCTACCCTGAAGAGCTGCCCGTCAGCGAACGTCGCGAAGACATCATGAACGCGATCCGCGACAACCAGGTTGTCATCATCGCGGGTGAAACCGGCTCCGGTAAGACCACCCAGATCCCCAAAATGTGCCTCGACCTGGGCCTGGGAGAGAAGGGCCTCATCGGCCACACCCAGCCGCGCCGACTCGCCGCACGCTCCGTGGCCGAACGCATCGCCGAAGAACTCGGCCAGAAAATCGGCGAAACCGTCGGCTACCAGGTGCGATTCACCTCCGAAGTGGGCGAACACAGCGCTATCAAGCTCATGACCGACGGCATTCTGCTCGCCGAGATTCAGAACGACAAGCTGCTGCGCCGCTACTCCACCCTCATCATTGACGAGGCGCACGAACGCAGCCTGAACATTGACTTCATCCTCGGCTACCTCAAGCGCATCCTGCCGCAGCGCCCGGATCTGAAGGTCATCATCACCTCCGCGACCATCGACCCGGAGCGTTTCGCACGCCACTTCTCCCCCAGCTACGTGCCGGGCAAGGGCATCGTCGACGAAAACCTCAGCGCCGAAGAACGCGAAATCGCCGAAGCGATTCTGCCCGACGATGCGCCACCCATCATTGAGGTGTCCGGCCGAACCTACCCCGTGGAAATCCGCTACCGCCCCCTCGAAGGCGACGAGCTCTACCTGGATGACGAGGAAGTGGCCGAAGACCGCGACCCCACCGACGCGATTCTCGACGCCATCAAGGAGCTCTCCAAGGAGGCACCCGGAGATATCCTCATCTTCTTCTCCGGCGAGCGCGAAATCCGCGACGCCAAGGACGCCATCGAGGCAATGGTTCTCAAGTCACCGCGCCTGAACTACGAAGTGCTACCCCTGTACGCGCGCCTCTCGCTCGCCGAACAGCACCGCGTATTCTCCCCCGGATCGCGCCCGCGCATCGTGCTCGCCACGAACGTTGCCGAAACCTCGCTGACCGTACCCGGCATCAAGTACGTCATCGATACCGGCACCGCACGCATCTCCCGCTACTCGGCACGCACCAAGGTTCAGCGCCTGCCCATCGAACGCATCTCGCAGGCAAGCGCCAACCAGCGTTCCGGTCGATGCGGTCGAGTCAGCGACGGCGTCGCAATCCGCCTCTACTCTGAGGAAGACTTCAACTCACGCCCCGAGTTCACCGACCCCGAAATTCTGCGCACCAACCTCGCAGCCGTCATCCTGCAGATGATCGCAATCGGCGTGGTCCGCGAACCCGGCGACATCTCCCGCTTCCCGTTCGTGCAGCCGCCCGCATCCCGCGCCATCAATGACGGCGTGAACCTGCTGCGCGAACTCGGCGCGCTCACCGAACGCCCCCGCCAGCCCCGCAAGGGCCGCGGCAATAGCGCAACCCTCACCGCCATCGGCCGAGCCATGGCGGCATTCCCCGTGGACCCGCGCCTGGCCCGCATGATCATTGAAGGCGGCCGCCGCAACTGCGCCAAGGAAATGATGGTGCTCGCCGCCGCCCTGACCATCCAGGACCCGCGCGAACGCCCCGCCGATGTGCGCGCCGAAGCCGATGCGATGCACGCTCGCTTCGTCGACGACACCTCCGATTTCTCCTCCTTCCTGCTGCTCTGGGACTACATCAACGAGCAGCAGGCGGCGCTGTCCTCCTCGCAGCTACGCAAAATGTGCCACCGCGAATACATCAACTACCTGCGCATCCGCGAATGGCAGGACCTCTTCGCGCAGCTGCGCGAAATGGGACGCACCGCCAACATTCACGCCAGCGGCGGCAGGGACATCAATGCCTCCGCCCACGAAATCGACATCCACAAGAGCCTGCTCTCCGGCCTGCTCTCGCACGTGGGCGCCAAGGAAGAACGCGAAAAGGACTCCAAGGGACGCAACCGTGGCCCCCGCGAATACCTCGGCGCACGCGGCACCAAGTTCGCGATCTTCCCCGGCTCCGGCCTGTTCAAAAAGAGCCCCGACTGGGTGCTCTCCGCCGAACTCGTCGAAACCTCCCGCCTGTGGGCGCGCACCAACGCCTCCATCGACCCGCAGTGGATCGAAGAAATCGGCAAGCACCTCATCAGCGTGCAATACTCCGAACCGCACTGGTCCCTCAGCTCCGGCGCGGCAGTCGCCTACGCCAAGGGCACCCTCTTCGGTCTGACCATCTACGCCGACCGCCCCGTACAGTACGCCCGCGTAGACGCCGCCGCAGCCCGCGAACTGTTCATCCAGTCCGCCCTCGTCGAAGGCCAATGGCACACCCAGCACAAGTTCTACCTGCGCAACCAGCGCGCCCTCGCCGAGGTTGAAGAGCTTGAGGCACGCCTGCGCCGCCGCGACCTGCGCGTGGACGACTCCGTGCTCTTCGCCTTCTACGACGCACGCATCCCCGCCCACGTGACCGACGTGCGCGCCTTCGACAAGTGGTGGAAGCAGGCACGTCTCGAAGACGACAACTACCTGGACTTCAACCCCGAAAAGCTCATCAATGAGGAAGCCGCCGACTACGACGACTCGCAGTTCCCCCGCCAGTGGGTGCAGCGCACCGACAGCGGCGAACTCACCCTGGACCTGCGCTACGAATACGCCCCCACCGCAGGTGTAGGAGGCGCCCGCACCGAAGCCGCCAAGCGCGACGGTGTGGCCGTGCAGGTGCCGATTCTCTTCCTCAACCAGCTGAGCCACGAACCGTTCCGCTGGCAGATCCCCGGCCTGCGCCACGAGCTCGTGACCGCGCTCATCAAGTCGCTGCCCAAGGCGATTCGACGCAACTTCGTGCCCGCACCCGACGTGGCGCGCGCCGCCTGCGCCGCCCTCGAGGAAGACTACTCCCCCGCAACCGACGAGCTGCTCCCCTCCCTGGCACTCGTACTACGCCGCCTGCGCGGCGTCGTTGTCGAGCCCGAGGCCTTCAACTGGGACGCCGTGCCCGAGCACCTGAAGATGGGCTTCCAGGTGCGCAACGCCCGCAACAAAATCCTGGGTGAGGGCAAGGACCTGCGAGCCCTGCAGCAGCAGCTACACAAGGAGATTCGCAGCGCCCTCGCCGACTCGCTCGGTGCATCCGACGAGGCCATGGCGAAGATGGTTGCGCTCGCGCAGGGTGGATCAGGCAACTCAGGCGGCTCGGGCAACTCGGGTGGCTCCGCTCGTCCGGGCAGCGCAAAGGGCGCGAAGAACCCGGCGAAGGGCACCCAGGCCGAGGCGGGTGCATCCGGCGGAGTACGCGAGGTCACCGGCCTCACTGCCTTCCCCGCCGACCTCTTCCCCAACGGAGAAATCCCCCGCAAGGTACAGCGTGTCATCGCGACCCAGGCGGTTAACGGCTACCCCGCTCTCGTGGACGAAGGCTCTAGCGTGGGTCTGCGCATCTTCCCCACCGAAGCAGAGCAGCTGCACGCGCAGCGTCGCGGCATCATCCGCCTGCTCCAACTGCAGGTGCCCTCGCCCGTACGCTACGTGAGCGAACACCTCTCTCACAAGGAGAAAATCGTCTTCACGCAGAACCCGCACGGCTCCATCGACGAACTCATCCGCGACTGCACCGTCGCGGCACTCGACCACCTCGTGCCGCACACCCCCATCTTCACTCACACCGAATACAGCGAACTCTACGAGCACGTGCGTGCCGAACTCATCGAGACGGTCTTCGACGTCACCAAGCTCGTCGCCGAAATCCTCTCCGAAGCCACCGCGCTGAAGAAGGCAATCAAGAAGGCCACCTCGCTGACGACCATGCACGCCGTCTCCGACGTGAAGGCACAGATGGAGAACCTGGTCTACCCCGGGTTCGTGGCGCAGACCGGCTACGATCAGCTGGTTCACCTGCCGCGTTACCTGAAGGCCGCCCAGGTGCGCCTGACGAAGCTCGGCCCGAACCTACACCGCGACAACCAGCTGATGCTCACGGTGCAGGATCTTGAGGATTCCTACGATAACGCGGTCAAGTCGCTGCCGGCCGGCACCATCGTGCCGGATGCGCTCCGCCGCGTGAACTGGATGATTGAGGAGCTGCGCGTCAGTTTCTTCGCCCAGGAGCTCGGTACCGCCTACACGGTGTCTGAGAAGCGCATTGCGAAGGCTCAGCGTGAGGCGCTGGACGCCATCAAACGCTAGCTTGTGAGATTACGTCTTGTGCGGATGGCGGTGTTCGTCCTCGCTCCTACTCAGGTGTAGGTGCGCCGCATGTTTCCTCCGCGCCTACGCAGGGGCACCCGTCACCCGGACGCTCCGTCCTCTCCTTGCTTCGCTGCGGAGAGCGTCCGGGTTGACACCCTGAGGGCGCTTCCGGAAAACACGGCTGCACCTGCAGCACAAGCAAAGAGCCCCCACACGAGGTAATCGTGTGGGGGCTCTTTGCCGTTCACAGCGCAAGCTAAGCCGGGAACCTAGCGCGGAAAGGCGGTGTCGTCCGTAGCGACATCAGGGTGCCCGAGCTCTGCGAGGGCGGGTGCCCCTGTAGGAGCGAGGACGAACACCGCCTCTCAGCGGGAGAAGCGTTTAGGCAGCCGCCTCGCAGAAAGTTACCGTCACCGAACCGTTACCGCGCTCGCGCATCCACTGCGGCGCGTTCTCAGCCGAAACGATGGAGCCATCAGTCACGGACGGGGCGATGTACGAGCCGCCCGCGCCACCGGCGCCGCCCTGCATCGTGTAGCCCAGGCCCTGGCGCACACCGGTCGGGCTGTTCAGCCACTTCTGGATCAGCACAATCGAGGAAACGGACTGTGCCGCGCCGGAACCGCCGCCTCCGTAACCTGCGCCGCCACCGCCGGACACCACGGACTGGTAGCCGTTGAAGTTCTGCGCGTACGCACCCTCATCGTTGTAGATGTCCAGGTCCCAGCTGCGGTCCTCGTAGGTGCCCTTCTCGTGCACGCTGGCGGGGTTCTCATCCAGCTGGTAGGAGTATGCGCCCGCACCATCGCCGCCGTTGCCCGCGAAGCCGCTCGTGCCCGCGTTACCGGCAACAAACTGGCTGAATAGCACCTGGTTGTTGGTGGTTTCAAAGCCGATGATGGGGCCGCTAGCCGGCAGAGTGCCTGCCGCGCCGCCTGCACCGCCTATACCCGCTGCGCCGCCGAAGCCGGAGTTGTAGGTCAGGACCTTGGAACGTTCCGCATTGTAGACTTCGTAGCCGGGGGTGCCGTTGGAGCCCGCCGCTGCGGAGGCGCTACCCGCCGCATCGAACTGCGGGGATGCGTCCGAGCCGAGGGGCGCCACACCGGCGTCGATCTGGCCGTTGAAGTTGGAGTACCAGGGGTCTGCGTAGGACACGGCGGAGGTGGTCATGCCCGCGCCGCCACCGCCGCCTGCTACAGCTACGACGACGCCGTCGATGAGCAGCGCGGAGGAGCCGCCGCCGGATGCAGCGTACACCTGGCTCTTGGAGTTTGCCGGGTCCGCATACTTGGCGTCGACCTGCGCGGTGATGGTGGCGGGGATGGTGTAGGCGGGTACGGAGCCGCCGTTGCCGTATCCTTCACCACCTGCGGTGGGGGTGAGGGAGCCGTCACCGATACCGCCTGCCGCGGCGATAATCTGCACGGTGGAGCCGGGGGTGACGGGGACGATGCCGCTGACCTTCGCGCCGGAGCCGGCGGGGGTCATACGATTGTTGGTGCCGCCCGCGCCGCCGACCAGTTCAAAGTGGAGCTTGTGGACATTGTCGGGCACTGCGAAGGTCTGCACGGTCTTGGTGCCTTCTTCGGTGCCGGAGATGTTGTACGCCGGGTGTGCGGCGAGGGTGCAGTCGTTGGTTGCGGCGACGGATGCCGCGTAGGAGGGGATGGTTGCGGAGGCGGCGACGACGGGTGCCGCCCAGGCTGCACCGGCGACGAGCTTGCGGCGGGTCAGAGATGTAGACATGGTATGCCCTTTATTCGGGTGGGGTGATGTGTTTGTGGCGCGGATGCGGGAGCCTGCAGGCCTGCGCCCGGACGCCGAGGAAAAGCATACCTTGAACCTCAGCTTTAACATAAATCCCTGGCTAGCCCACTGTGCGGGAGCTTTAGGACACCTCGCGCCGCTCCTTTCCTGCGCTCCTGCAGGGGAACCCACCACACCCGGACGCTCCGCTTCTCCTTGCTTCGCTGCGGAGAGCGCCCGGGCGGGCACCCTGATGTCGCTTTCGGAAGGTGCGG
>NZ_KV810755.1:24235-115137 GCF_001812895.1 Rothia sp. HMSC069C04 | reverse complement strand
CGGGCACCCTGATGTCGCTTTCGGAAGGTGCGGCTTTATGCGAGCCGCAAGTTCTGCCCGCGCACGCAACGCCAGCAGAGGGTCTGCAGATTATCGGGCTCGTTATTGCCGCCTTCGGATAGCGGGACCTTGTGGACAACCTCGAGGATGAGGATTCGTTCACGCATGATGGAGTTGCCGCATCCGGGGTTTTGGCAGGTGTAGTTGTCGCGTTCTTTGATGCGTTGGCGTAGCTGGGCGGTCATGAGGGTGCGTTCGCCGCCTTCGGGCCATGCCCAGCGTATTTTGCGTTCTAGGGTTTCGGAGAGCGCATCGAGGGTTGGGGTGTCGAGGGTGACGGTGACGGCGCGGTTTTCTTTGCCGCCGGGTGAGGCGTATTCGAAGCGGTAGACGGGGTATGGCACGGTCAGCCCCACGTGGCAGACATTGAGTTTGGCCCAGAACTCCTTGGCGTATTGCTTGGTGATGAACTGGGGCGGGTTGATGTGTGCGATCATATCCTCTTCGCGGCGTCGCACGTTATCGATTGCGGTTTCAAGGCGCGCGATATCGTCGGAGAGGCGTTGTACGTCTTTGAGGGTTTGCAGGTCAGCTTCGATGTGGAAGTATTTGGTGAGGCTGCCGATGGGGTCCCGCTCGGCTTCGAGAACGACCTGTTTTGAGGAGTTGTAGACGTGCGGGTGGCGTTCTTCGGGTTTCTTCCGTAGCAGAGTCTGCCAGGTTTTGGGTTGTTGAACTTCGACGGTGGCGAGGTGGCTGTACATGCCGTTGGTGGAGGTGCCGAGTTCGAAGATTCCGTGGGTGTAGATGTCGTGTACGTAGCTGGCGACTTCGTTGTATTCGCTGGCGAGTGTGGCGGTGCGTTGGCGGTGCGTCTGGAATTCGGGGGTTGCGAAGTACCGGTTTTTGCGGATGGTCATGATGATGCCCGCGATGAGCACGATGATGACGACGCCAAGGATGACGTGCCAGAGGGAGAAGGCGAAGCATACGGCGAAGAAGACGCCGAGCCCTTTGAGGGAGGATTTCACGGGTGTTCCTTTGCGATACGGCGGTGTATCTGTGAGTGTAGATTTCCTCCATTAGGGTATCGGAGGTATTCGCGGCGTGCAAAGCATTTGGTCACGTTGGAGGTGTATAGGCTTCCGCGCCGCTCCCTTCCTGCGCTCCTGCAGGGGAACCCGCCACGCCCGGACGCTCCGCTCTTCCTTGCTTCGTTGCGGAGAGCGCCCGTGCGGGCACCCTGATGTCGCTTTCGGAAGGTGCGGCGCTAAGCCGCAATTTCAACCCACCTATTTGGCGGAGCCAGCAAAAGACTGAGAAGGCGACAGCCGCCCTCCCCCTCCAGTTCGTTATGTCGGTATCGCGCACCCAAGCCCTGCACATACTGAGCCGGGGGGCTAAGTGTCTTACCTACGAGGCGGAGGGGCGGTGCCCTCCGTCGTGACATCGGAGACATGGAGCGGTGCGAGCGTATTTTCCGGAAGCGCCCTCAGGGTGCCCGAAGCGAAGCGAGGGCGGGTCCCCTGCGACGGCGCGGAGGAAATATACGCAGCACCACCTCCAGAACATGCACAGGAACAAGGAGGGCTCTATCCCTCCGCAAACCCAAGAAACTAAAAAGTTAAACACAAAAGCCCTTAGCTCGAAAGCTAAGGGCTTTATCTGTGCGCGATACTGGGATCGAACCAGTGACCTCTTCCGTGTCAGGGAAGCGCGCTACCGCTGCGCCAATCGCGCTCACAAAACAGTTGTTTTGTTGCGAGGTGAGGACGGGATTCGAACCCGCGTACACGGCTTTGCAGGCCGCTGCCTAACCACTCGACCACCTCACCGCATACGCTCCACGAGGGAACGCGTTCGAACTCTTGGAGTCCTTACGAGCGGTTGACGAGACTTGAACTCGCGACATCCACCTTGGCAAGGTGGTGCTCTACCAACTGAGCTACAACCGCATATCAGCGTATTCAATTTGAATCATTCCGTTGGAGTTTTTCGCTCCGTCGTGCTGACAGGTAAATACTATACGGGGTTTTTGAGTGTTTGCCAAATCCTTTGTAGATCATCTTGTGTTCCGCGTGTTTCCGGGGCAGAACGGGGTATTTGGGCTCGTTTTTGAGGTGTGCGAGCAAAATTTATTTTCATGGTGCCGGTCACATTTTCGGGGTTTTGGGATGGTTACTGTTCCCGCGAGGATAGCGGCGGGCACACAATGCCCGCCACGATATCCGCGAAACGTCCACAAAATTTTTCACAAGGACACGAAAAGGAGGGGCGGGGAGCCAGGTTCCCCGCCCCTCCCCTATGAAATCCGCATCAGAAATCCGCACCGACAAAAATGCCAGGCTCATGTTTTTCTGGAGTCTCTAGAGCTCTTCGAAGAAGAGGCGTTCGTAGACCTTGCGGGCGTTGCGAGTTTGGCGCAGGTAGTCTTCTTCGAGGGCGCGGGCACTGCCGGCCGGGTATCCGCACCAGCGGGCGATTGCTTCCAGGTCGGCGCGTCCCGAGGGTAGGGTGTCGGATTGGCGCACGCCGCGCAGTACGTTGCCGCCGCGGATCTTCGTGGCGAGCAGCCAGGCGCCACTGAGGATTTCAGCGTCCGCGGCCTCGACCAGCCCCGCCTCAACCGCGGCGTTTAGCGCCTTCAGCGTGGAGGTGGTGCGCAACCCCGGCACGGCGTGCGCGTGGCGTAGCTGTACGAGCTGGACCAGCCATTCCACGTCGGAGAGGCCGCCGCGGCCGAGCTTGAGCTGGCGGGTGCGGTCGGCGCCGTGCGGCATGCGTTCGTTTTCAACGCGCGCTTTCATGCGGCGAATCTGCTGCACCTGTTCGGGCGCGAAATTTGCCGGGTAGCGGTACGGGTCGATGAGCTCCACGAAAGCCTCGCCGAGCTCTTCGTCGCCGGCGATGGGGCGGGCGCGGGTGAGCGCCTGGAACTCCCAGGTTTCCGCCCAGCGTTCGTAGTAGGAGCGGTAGGAGTCCAGCGAGCGCACGATAGCGCCCTGCTTGCCTTCGGGGCGCAGGTCGGCGTCCACGTCGAGGGGCCGTTCGGCGCGAATGGCGGGCTTGACGGGCTGCTTGAGGAGCGCCAGGGTGCGGTTGACAATGCGTGCCGCCTGTTCCTGTGCGGCGTCCTCGTCTGCGCCGTCGAGGGGTTCGTGGACGAACATGACGTCCGCGTCGGAGCCGAAGCCGTTCTCGGCGCCGCCGAGGCGGCCCATGCCGATGACGGCGATGCGGGTGAGTAGCTTCTCCCCCGCTGTCTCCTCAGCTTCGGCGGGTTCAGCGCCTTCCGGTGCCGCTTGGAGCTCACGCAGGGCAATCTGCAACGCCGCACCGATTGTGCACTCGTCGATGGCGGCAAGACCGGCGCAGGTGTCCTCAATGTCGACGATGCCCAGAGTCCACCCCATGGCAGTGCGCAGAGTCTCACGCCGACGCATATAACGCACGGCGCGCATCGCCTCGGCGGCGTCCTCGTGGCGTGCCAGCAGCGAGGAAACCTCGGAAGCAAGCGCCTCCTCCCCCAGCGGTTTGAGGTCAGCGACCTTGTCCAGCCAGGCGATGGAGGCGGAGGCGTCCTCGAGCAGGTCGGTCATGGGGCGCGAGCTGGAAAGTATCTGGCTGAGGCGTTCGGCGGCTGCGGGTGAGTCGCGGAGCATGCGCAGGTACCAGCTGGTGCTGCCGAGCGATTCGGAGACGATACGGAATCCGAGCAGACCGGCATCCGCGTCCACGCCGCGGGCGAACCAGCCCAGTAGTACGGGCATGAGGTGCCGCTGAATGTCTGCACTGCGGGAAAGTCCCGTGGTGAGCGCCTTGATGTGGCGCATGGCGCCGCGCGGGTCGCGGTAGCCGAGGGCAGCGAGGCGGTCCTGTGCCGCCTGTTCGCTGAGCACCACTTCGTCGCGGCTGAGCGTGGAGACGGCGGCGAGCAGCGGGCGGAAGAAGATCCGCTCGTGCAGTGAACGGACGTTCCGTTTAATTTTCTGCCATGCCTTGAGCATCTGCTCGGCGGAGAGCGTGCCGTTGCGTTCCGGGGAGAGGATCGAGCGGGCGAGGGCGCGCTGTTCGGCATCCTTCTCGGGCATCAGGTGGGTGCGGCGCAGCTGCTGCAGTTGGATGCGGTGCTCGAGCACGCGTAGCTTCTTGTAGTCGCGGCTGAACGCTTCGGCGTCGGTGCGGCTAATGTAGCTGACGGCGGTCAGCGCCGCGAGAGAATCCACGGTGGACTTGGTGCGCACGGCGGGGTCGGTTCGACCGTGCACAAGCTGCAGCAGCTGCACGGTGAACTCAATATCGCGCAGGCCGCCCGGGCCCAGCTTAATCTGACGGTCCACCTGGTGCGAAGGGATATTGTCGGTCACGCGGGCGCGCATCGCCTGCACGGATTCCACGAAGGATTCACGGGCGGCGGACTCCCACACGAAGGGGTCAATTGCGCGGGCGTAGCGGGCACCCAGCTGCGCCGAACCGGCGATGGGGCGCGCCTTGAGCAGCGCCTGGAACTCCCAGTTTTCTGCCCAGCGCTTGTAGTACTGAACGTAGGATTCGACGGTGCGAACCAGCGGGCCGTCCTTACCCTCGGGGCGCAGGTTCGCGTCGACCTCCCAGAGGGCGGGTTCGGGTGCGGGGCCCATGATGGCGCGGGTGAGGGCGTGCACGAGTTCCGTGCCGATGGTGGAACATTCGTTCTCGGTGAGCTTGAGCGGGGCGCTCTCCCCCTCCGCCCCGGCCTTGGGCGTGGCGGCGGGTTCCACGGGCGCAACCACATACACCACGTCAACGTCAGAGATGTAGTTCAGCTCGCGGGCACCGCACTTACCCATACCGATAATCGCCAAGTCCAGGGCGTCTACGGCTTCGCCTCGGCGAGGAGCCGCCAGACCGGGGCCCAGCCCCTCCGCTACTTCGGTGCGCGCAATGGCAAGTGCACCCTCCAGCGCGGCGGCAGCCAAATCGGCGAGGTGACGACCGATGGTGGGCATCATTTCGACCGGGTCTTCACAGCACACGTCGAGCAGGGCGATGCGCGCCAGGGCGGCGCGGTAGGCGACGCGCAGGGTCACGTAGCCGTCCTTGCCGGTCTGTTCGGCGGCAGCGCGCGGACGCTCCGCGTGGGGGTCGGCGCCGAGGGCGGTGAGGATATCGCGGCGGTAGGGGGTATCCAGCGGTGCGATGGGGGTCAGGAATTCCCCGTCGGTTTCCGGCAGGATTGACGCCGGGTGCTGGGAGCGAATCAGCGCGCTCTCAGCCGGGTACACCTGCGTGTCGAAGAGCGGGTCAATGTGTTCGGGGCGGCGGTAGAGAAAATCGCCAATCGCCTGGGATGCGCCGAGCAGGCGGTACATGCCGAATTCTTCTTCGCCGCGGTTGGCGCGTTCGGCGACCACCGGGTGCTTCTCGATGAGGCGCACGAGGGCGGGCAGGGCGATATCCGGTGAGGGTGCGAGGCGCAGCCCGGCAAAGAGCGCATCCTGCGAGACGTGCTTCAGTTCGGGTGCGTTGAGCCAGCGTTCTGCCTTGGACGGGTCGTGGAAGCCGGTGGCGATCATGCGGGTGCGCAGGCGTAGCTGGGCTTTGCGTTCGGCTTCGGCGCGTTGTTCGTCGTCGAGTGCGTCGGGGGCGATGTCGGTGAGCGGTTTGGGTTCTTTGGCGGGGTCGATAATGCGGATGAGCCCGGTGGCCGGGTAGTGGGAGCTGTCAGTCATAGCGTGAGAACCGTGGGTAGAGAACTGGGGTTAGAGAACTGTGGGTGGAGAGTAGATCCGGGGTGGAGAGTATAAATTTCGCCGGCAAAAATCGGCGGCTAAAAATCGGCGGTGAACGGTGCAGTCGATAGGTGCGTTTGATAGACCTGTGGGCGGTACCCGCCGGCGTGTTACCGGTAGCGGGTACCGCCCTGAGGCTGTCAGCGCTCACTCATCCTATGAGGAGGTGAGAAAATCCAGCCGTTAGAGGATTCCGAGGTTGTGCTTGAGCTCGTACGGGGTCACCTGAGCCTGGTACTGGTCCCAGTCGGCGCGCTTATTGCGCAGGAACTGCTCGAAGACCTGCTCGCCCAGGACCTCCGCCATGAACTCGGATTCTTCGGTGATATTGATGGCTTCACGCAGGGATGCGGGCAGCGGGTTGTAGCCCATGGCTCGGCGTTCGGCGTTGGTCATGGCGGCGAGGTCTTCGGTCACGGCGGGCATGAGCGGGTACTCGTTTTCGATACCCTTCAGACCGGCGGCGAGAATCACCGCGTAGGCGAGGTACGGGTTCGACGCCGAGTCCAGGCCGCGGTACTCGATGCGGGCGGACTGCATCTTGTTCGGCTTGTACAGGGGCACACGCACGAGGGCGGAGCGGTTGTTGTGGCCCCAGGAGACGTAGGAGGGTGCCTCGCCGCCGCCCCAGAGACGCTTGTAGGAGTTGATGAACTGGTTGGTGACCGCGGTGAATTCGGGGGCGTGCTTGAGCACACCGGCGATGAAGTGGCGTGCGGTCTTGGACAGCTGGTATTCGGCACCGGCTTCGAAGAATGCGTTGGTGTCGCCTTCGAAGAGGGAGAAGTGGGTGTGCATGCCGCTGCCGGCGTACTTGGTGAAGGGCTTGGGCATGAAGGTTGCGTACATGCCGAGCGAGTAGGCGACTTCCTTGATGACGGTGCGGAAGGTCATGACGTTATCGGCGGTCTGCAGGGCGTCGGCGTGGCGCAGGTCGATTTCGTTCTGTCCGGGGCCGGTTTCGTGGTGGCTGAATTCGACGGAGATGCCGACTTCTTCGAGCATGGTCACTGCCTTGCGGCGGAAGTCCTGCACGATGCCGCCGGGGGTGTGGTCGAAGTAGGATTCGTGATCCACGGGCACGGGGAATCCGTCGGCGCCGAGCTTGGAGGATTCGAGCAGGTAGAACTCAATTTCAGGTGAGGTGTAGCAGGTGAAGCCCATCTCCGCTGCCTTGTTGAGCACGCGCTTGAGCACGCCGCGGGTGTCGGAGGCGCTAATCTCACCGTCGGGGGTGAGCACGTCACAGAACATGCGGGAGGTGTAGTCTTCCTCGCCGCGCCAGGGCAGGATCTGGAAGGTGGAGGGGTCCGGCTGCAGCAGCATGTCAGATTCGTAGATGCGGGAGAAACCCTCAATCGAGGAGCCGTCAAAGCCCAGGCCCTCATCGAAGGCGCTTTCTACTTCAGCCGGTGCGAGCGCAACGGATTTGAGGGTGCCGACCACGTCGGTGAACCAGAGGCGGATGAAGCGGATGTCGCGCTCTTCGATGGTGCGCAGTACAAATTCCTGTTGGCGGTCCATGAGTTGCCCTCTCGGTGCGGGCGCGCATCCGCGTGGTACCCGTCTGTGGGTGGCGGAGGCGCGCTAAATTTGCTGCCGAGGTGTGGAAGACCCTGCTGCGGAAAGCCCTGCATGTCCCATGGGATTCCAGAGGATTCCAGGGGGTTCCGCAGTGTTGCGTGCCAGCGGTGCTGGCGCCTCCTTGCCCCGGCGTGTGTCCTGTTGTTATCTAGCCTATCGGGTTCTGCTCTGTGGCGGGCGGGTGGGAGGTTTCGTTTGTGTAAATTCTCTTTTTCTGCGCCGCGGTAGCTCAGATTCTGGGCGATGCGAGGAGGGGCGCTCCCCCGCTTTTTCTGCGGTGTGGGTTTTACTCAGATGCCAAGCAGGTTCAGATACCTAGCATATGACGGTTCTCGGGGCGGGGAGCGGGGTCGCCTTGCGATAATGGGAGTATGCTACATTCCATTCTTCCCTCGACTGTGCAGTTTCCGTCGGAGCAGTTTCCATTGGCGCAGCTTCCGCTGGCGACCAGCATCGTTGCCGCTGATCCTACCGGTTTAGAGTGGCTACTACTTATTGCCGCCCCCATTGTTTTCTTGGTGTTGTACCTGGTCTGCCTTTTTGCGGTTGCGGTCTTTGGCCCGACAGTCATGAAGAACAGCAAGTCTGGTGGCACGACCTACCTGCTGGATCGCCCCTCCCGCGTGGCGTTTAGGACTCGCACCGTGGCGCTCTTTGCGGTGGTGGGTGCGTTTGTGGAGTTCATTTGGACCGGTTATACGGGCCGTTTGGGTTCGAGTGCGGCTATTCCGGTCATTATTTTTAGTTGGTCGTGGAAGTACACTTTCTTCTTCCTGCCGCTGCAGCTGATTCGTGCCTGGTATGTTCACGCAAGCCGCGGCAAGTATGATGCGCTGTCGGCTGAGGGTGCTCAGCGCCGTGAGAAGCTGAACCGTAAGAGCGCTTACGAGGTGTCGAAGATGATGCAGCGTAACCCGCAGCAGTTCGCCATGAATAAGGAGCTACATACGCTGGCGCGCGGTCAGAAGATTGCGGGCATGCGTCCGTTCCAGCACCTTGATGAGGCGGGCAAGAAGCGCCGCGCGAACTATACGGTGGAGCTGGCTGTGGCGCTCATGCAGGCGCGTGCCATGAACCCCGGTAAGCTTCCGTCGGAGGCGTTCGGTGAGAGCATCCTGGGTATGGGTGTTGGCATTGCGTCTGATCGGGCGGTGGAGCAGACCTGGCTGACGCTGTGCACGGAGCGTGTCAACGCGCCGGATGCGCCGAACTACCCGGATTCGCTGGGGCCGGTGGCGGCTCGTTTTTCGCTGTTTACCACGATGTCGCTGTTGCATCCGGTGATGGGTCGCCCCTATTCGCCGTTTACTGCGCCGGATGCGCGCCGTTTTGTTCCGCGTGATTTCTCGGCGGATACCGTGCTGTTGAAGACTGAGGAGCTGGGCAAGAAGGCTCTGATGCAGAGCGCGATTTTCCGTCAGCTTCATGAGCGTCTTCTGCCGTTGCATCAGCAGCAGCCTCAGCTGGTGGATGGTCGCGCCCTGGCATATTGCGGTGCCCTGCTGTTGACTGTTGCGAAGGCTGAGGCGGAGAGCCAGCGCCTAACGAGCCAGATTCTGGTGGCGGCGGCTTCGGAGCGCGGCATCCTGTCCTACGGTTTGTTCTCGCAGATTGCTGAGGATTATCAGTGTGTTCAGCGTCTGCTGAATCTGATGGTGAAGGCGACCGCCGACATTGAGCGTTTCATCAACGCGGTGGAGGCGCTGGTGCAGATGCATTCTGGTCCGGTTCAGCCGTCCGGTATTGCGTACGAGAAGGCGCAGATGGAGTACATCGCTGCTCTTCTGGACGTTATTGTCTTCTCTTCGCACGCCCCGCTTGCCGGTTCTATTCAGGCGTCTTACGCCCTGCTGAAGGCAGACTATGAGGCGTTTACTTTCAACACCACCGATGAGCTGAGCCGTAGCTACTGGCTGCAGTACGCGAAGAACGCGGTGAGCGCCTGCGATACGGGTCTAGCTCAGGGCTACGAGGGTTTCTTCGGCGCTGATGATGCAACAAAGACGGCTGATGCGGCGAGGACGGCGTGGGAGTCCTACGCGGAGGACGTCGTGAAGGAAGTCTGCACCTATTCGATCATGCAGCTGTACTGGGATGCTCTGGTGCAGCAGGCGCTCATTCAGCGCGATTTGCCGCGCGAGTTTGAGGATGCTTCTTCCGCTATTCCGGAGCTGATGAATAAGAACGCCCCTGCGTCGTTCCCGACCTACTACATCAACCTCATCTGGAACTAGGCATAGTTGTTCCCTCGTGGTGAGCGGTACGCCAGGTTGGAGCCGTACAGGGTTAGAATAGTCAGCATGACTACTGAGCGTTCTTCCGAGATCTCTTCGCCCTACGCGGCACAGCCTGCCGCTACCTCCGCGGCTGCTCCCGCTTCTGCATCCGCATCGGCATCGAAGCCTTTTGACCTGGACACCGTCAAGAAGGTGCGTACCGTTCACCTGGCGCAGGCTAAGGCGACCGGGCAGAAGTTCTCCATGCTGACCTGCTACGACGCCCTGACGGCGCAGATTTTTGACCGTGCCGGCATCGACATGCTGCTGGTTGGCGATTCTGCGGCGAATGTGGTGCTCGGTTACGAATCGACCCTGACCATTACCCTGGATGAGATGATTCCGCTGGTTGCGGCGGTTTCTCGCGGTGCATCCCGCGCCATGGTGGTTGCCGATCTGCCGTTTGGTTCTTATGAGCAGTCCCCGCAGCAGGCGGTGGCGAGCGCTGTTCGCCTGATGAAGGAGGGCGGTGCACACGCGGTCAAGATTGAGGCGGATGCTTCGATGGCTGAGTGGGTTCGTGCCCTGGTGCGTACCGGTATTCCGGTGGTGGCGCATGTTGGTTTCACCCCGCAGTCGGAGCATGCCCTGGGTGGTTTCCGTGTGCAGGGCCGCGGCGATGCGTCTGAGCGTGTCCGTGAGGATGCGGTGGCGCTGGCTGAGGCTGGCGCGTTCTGCGTGCTCATGGAGATGGTGACCTCCCAGACCGCGCAGCTGGTGGATGAGGCTGTGGGCGCTGTGCCGACCATCGGTATTGGTGCCTCGAATGTGACGACCGGTCAGGTGCTGGTGTGGCAGGACATGATGGGTGTTCGTTCCGGTCGCGTGCCGCGTTTTGTGAAGCAGTTTGCGCAGGTCGGTCAGGTCATGGAGGACGCTGCGCGTGCTTATCGTGAGCAGGTTCGTTCGGGTGAGTTCCCGGCGGCTGAGCACAGCTTTGAATAGGCTTTAGGTTTAGAAGACAGCTTGAGACAAAGCGAAGACCCCCGTATCCGGTGTTCCGGGTTCGGGGGTCTTGCTGTATCTATTTTTCTGCCTCTGTTAGACGCCTCTATTAGAGGCATACGTGCAGAACGTTCGCTGGGCTTTAGAGCAAGGCTTTAGAGCAGGCCGCCGTCCTTCTCCCATGCCTCGTTGCGTTCGCGGGCGCGGTCCATGGCGTGGGCGGCTTCTTCGTAGGTCTTGAAGGGGCCCCACAGTGAGGTGACGGCGCTCTGCTGGCCGCGTTCAACCTCGCCGGTTTTGAGGTTGTACCAGTACTCTTCGGGGTGCGGGCTGGTGGCTTCGGTCGCGGAGTTCAGGGTCTTTTCGACCGCCGATTCGATGGCTTCGCTCAGGTGGTTTTTCTTCTCGCTCATGGGTTCTCCTTCGACGGTATTGAGTCAGTATGTCTAGCATCTCACGCGCCCAGGTTCGTGGCAATGAGGCGGGCGAAGCTTCTCGCGGCGTTCCTCCCCTTTTCTCATGTCTTCTCCTCCGCTCCCCGCCGCGCGGTTTTGCCGCTAGGGTGTATGGAATTTTATTCACAATCTGGGAAAAAGGTACGGCTTATGTATCCGCCGCTTTTTAGCGCCCCCGCAAGGGACACAACCCGCCCACGCCCGGTAAGATGAAACTATGTCTTCAACCAAAACGAATACTTCGCATAATCTTCCCGCAGAGCCCGGTCGAGCACCCGTCGGTTGCCTGACCCCCGGACGCGTCACCCCCATGCGCCCGGTCCCCTCGCACATTGTTCGCCCCGAGTACGTGGGTAAGCCCACCGCCAACGAGGGTAACGACTCGAACATGTACACCCCCGAGGAAGTTGAGCGGGTTCGCGCAGCCGGCAAGATTGCGGCAGGCGCCATCGTTGAAGCATCCAAGATTTGCGTGCCCGGCACCACCACCGACGAGATTGACGTGCTGGTCCACGAGTACATTTGCGACCACGGCGCGTACCCCTCCACCGTGGATTACCGCGGCTACCCCAAGTCCGTGTGCACCTCCCTGAACGAGGTCATCTGCCACGGCATCCCGGACTCCACCGTGCTGGAGGACGGCGACATCCTCAACCTGGACGTCACCGCATACCTGGACGGTATGCACGGCGACACCAACAAGACCCTGCTCGTCGGCAACGTGGACGAAGAGTCCCGCCTGCTGGTTGAGCGCACCGAAGAGTCCCTGAACCGTGCGATTAAGGCTGTGAAGCCGGGCCGCCAGATCAACGTGATTGGTCGCGTCATTGAGAAGTATGCGGCACGTTTCGGTTACGGCGTGGTTCGCGACTACACCGGTCACGGTGTGGGTCGTGAGTTCCACTCGGGCCTCATCATCCCCCACTACGATGCGGCACCCGCCTACGACACCGAGATCCGTGAGGGCATGATTTTCACGATCGAGCCCATGCTGACCCTCGGCACCATCGAATGGGACCTGTGGGACGACGACTGGACCGTGGTCACCCGCGACCGCAAGCGCACCGCGCAGTTCGAGCACACCCTCGTGGTGACCGCTGACGGCGCGGACATCCTCACCCTGCCCTAAGTTGTTGTCTTAGGCATCTAAGTTTTACGGCTAACCTGCCGGACCATCTATTCATTATCACTCGATAGCGCAGATATGTTCCTCCGCTCAGGCGAAGGAAAGAAAGGAAATCATGGCTAACTACGCTGAGCCCGGCCTCATCAACGACCTGCCCGAACCCACCCCCAAGGACCTGCAGATTGGTGTGGACATTGGAGGCACCGGCATTAAGGGCGGCATCGTCGACCTGCGCACCGGTAACCTCGTTTCGGACCGTTTCCGCATTGACACCCCCAAGCCCGCAACCCCCGAGGCTGTGGCTGAGGTCGTACGCCGCGTAGTCGATGAGCTGCAGGGCCGCGACCTGGCACCGGATCCCGAGTCCGCTGTCGGCATCGACTTCCCCGCCGTGGTGAAGAACGGCATGGTCTTCTCCGCAGCGAACGTGGACGACTCCTGGATTAACACCGACCTGGAGCAGGTCATGAGCGAGGCGCTGGGCGGCCGTACCGTCTACGGTCTCAACGACGCTGACGCAGCCGGTCTGGCTGAGGCAACCTACGGTCAGGGCCGTAACCGTGACGGCCTGATTGCTGTCATCACCCTGGGCACCGGCATCGGCTCCGCCCTCATCAACAACGGCGTGCTGATCCCGAACACCGAACTGGGTCACCTGGAGATTGACGGCCACAACGCCGAGTCTCAGGCTTCCGCGCGTGCCCGCGAGGTGCACGAGCTGTCCTGGAAGAAGTACGGTAAGCGCCTGTACCGCTACTTCGACCACGTTCAGATGCTCTTCTCCCCCGACCTGTTCATCATTGGCGGCGGCATCTCCAAGAACCCGGAGAAGTTCATGCCCTACTTTGAGGACCACATCCGTACCCCTATGGTCATGGCTGCCCTGCGCAATAACGCCGGTATTGTGGGCGCGGCGCTGTGGGCTGGCGGTATGCTGCCTGAGCGTCAGCGCCGCGGCGAAGCGTAAGATTTACTTCCCGCTTTACCCGCGGCCGCGTCAGCGCTGCGGCGAAGCGTAAAGTGTAGCTACGGCTAAAGGGGCTGTTCCTGAGATAGTTATCTCGGGAACAGCCCCTTTCTGTGTGCCAACCGCGCGTATAGCAGCGGCTGAGCTCATGAGCTACTGGGCTAGATAGTTACTCATCTAGCTAGTTACTGGGCAATGCGGTCCTCACGCAGACGCGCAATCGCCTCCTCAAAGTCTTCAAGGTTCTCAAACGCCTGGTACACGCTCGCAAAACGCAGGTAGGCGACCGCGTCCAGCTTCGACAGCGGCTCCAGGATGGTCAGACCCACCTCGTGCGCGTTAATCTCCGCCAGACCGCGGGCACGAATCAGCTCCTCAACCTCCTGGGCGAGCTTCGCCAAATCGTCCTCACCCACGGGGCGGCCCTGGCATGCCTTACGCACGCCCGCGGCAATCTTCGAACGGTCGAAGGGCTCGGTCACGCCGGAACGCTTAATCACCGAAATGGTGGTGGTTTCAACGGTCGTGAAGCGGCGAGCGCAGGAGGTGCACTGGCGGCGGCGGCGAATTGCGGCGCCGTCATCGGTGGTGCGGGAATCCACCACGCGCGAGTCGGTGTGCTTGCAATAGGGGCAGTACATTCGTTTCTCCTTGGCTGGGCGCTAGCGCCCGCGTATACAGCGCTCAAGAATATTTATACCTATTCTACCGTGATATACAGCGGATACACCGTATGTTGTGAGTGAATATACGCTCAGGGTGGACTCTGCTATGCAGAATCCACCCTGTCATTCCCCTCATAGGGGCGTGTTATTAGCGTGCGTTGTTAGCGTCGAATGCAGCTCGGACCGAAAATCGTCTTGATTTCACCGAAGAGGCTCGGGTTCGGTTCCACGCGCACGCTCGCATCCAGAAGCACCAGCTGCTCCTTATCGCGGGTACGCACGAGCATGCGCACATCCGCGGTGCCCTTGTGGTCGCGCAGGGTCTCCTTCAGATCCTTCAGGTTCGCCTCGGTCACCAGGTACTCGGGTACCACGATAGTGATGGGTGCGGCGCGGCCGTCATCGCTGATTTCCAGGATCTGCAGTTCCTGCGCGCTCATGTTCACACTACCGTCGTCGCGGCGCTGCACGCGGCCACGAATCGAGCAGATGAGGTCGTCCGCCAGGGCGGCGCCCATCGTCTCGTAGGCGCGGGAGAAGAACATGACCGTAATGGTTGCGCCCGAGGGGTCTTCCAGCTCCACGGAGGCGTACTGGTTACCGCTGGACTTGGCGATACGACGCGAAACGCCGGTGAGCATACCCGCAATGGTAACGGTTTCGCCGTCGCGCACGTGCGAGTCTTCACCGATGATGTCGTGTACCGAATGGCTTGCGGCATCCGAGAGCGCACGCTCCAGTCCGCGCAGCGGGTGGTCCGAAACGTACAGGCCCAGCATGTCACGCTCAAAGTTCAGCTTCTCACGGCGGTCCCACTCGGGCACGTCGGGGATGGTCACGGTCAGCTCATCACCCAGGGCGTCATCCATTCCGAGGGAGCCGAAGAGGTCGAACTGACCCGCCGCTTCCTTACGTTTGACCGCCACGGCCGCGTCCACTGCCGCCTCGTGAATGAGGGACAGCGAACGGCGGGTGTGGCCCAGGTCGTCGAAAGCGCCCGCCTTAATGAGCGACTCGATGGTGCGCTTATTGCACACCTGCAGCGGCACCTTCTTCAGGAAGTCGTTGAAGGACTCGTAGCGGCCCTTCTCCTCGCGGGCGGCAATCATGCCTTCGACCACGTTCGCGCCCACGTTACGGATCGCGCCCATACCGAAGCGGATATCGTCACCGACAGGGGCGAAGGTCAGGGTGGACTCGTTCACATCCGGCGCGAGCACGGTAATGCCCATGGCGCGACATTCATTCAGGTACAGCGCGAGCTTGTCCTTGTTATCGCCCACGCTGGTCAGCAGTGCAGCCATGTACTCCTGCGGGTAATGCGCCTTCAGGTACGCCGTCCAGTACGACACCAGACCGTACGCAGCCGTGTGCGCCTTGTTGAACGCGTAGTCAGAGAACGGCAGCAGAATATCCCAGAGCGCCTTAATAGCGCCCTCAGAGTAGCCGTTAGAAATCATGCCGTCGTGGAAGGTAGCGTACTGCTTATCCAGCTCCGCCTTCTTCTTCTTACCCATCGCACGGCGCAGCAGGTCTGCCTCACCCAGAGTGTAGTTCGCGACCTTCTGGGCAATCGCCATAACCTGCTCCTGATACACAATAAGGCCGTAGGTGGTGTCCAGAATATCCTTCAGCGGCTCTTCCAGCTCGGGGTGAATCGGCTCGATCTCCTGCTTACCGTTCTTACGCAGAGCGTAGTTGGTATGCGAGTTCGCACCCATCGGGCCCGGACGGTACAGCGCCAACACTGCCGAAATGTGCTCGAACTCCTCAGGCTCCATGAGCTTGAGCAACGAGCGCATCGGGCCGCCATCGAGCTGGAACACGCCGAGGGTATCGCCGCGCGCCAGCAGACGGTACGATTCCGGGTCGTCCAGTGAGAGAGATTCAAGGTCCAGGTCGATGCCTCGGTTAGCCTTAATGTTCTCCACCGCATCAGAGATGATGGTGAGGTTACGCAGACCCAAGAAGTCCATCTTGATCAGGCCCAGGCCCTCACAGGTAGGGTAATCGAACTGGGTGATGACCTGGCCGTCGGCCTCGCGGCGCATCACGGGGATCACGTCCACGAGGTCCTTGCTGGACATAATCACGCCTGCAGCGTGCACGCCCCACTGACGCTTCAGACCCTCCAGGCCCTTCGCGGTTTCGAACACCTGGCCGTAAATCTTATCGACCGGGTCCTCGATGAGGGCGCGCAAATCTGCCGCCTCGGCGTAACGCTTATCCTCTTCGTTGTACACGTTCGCCAGGGCGATGTTCTTACCCATGACGTCCGGCGGCATCGCCTTGGTGAGGCGCTCGCCGACCGAGTACGGCTGGTCCATCACGCGGGAGGCATCCTTGAGCGCCTGCTTCGCCTTAATGGTGCCGAAGGTGACGATCTGCGCGACCTTCTCTTCACCGTACTTTTCGGTCACGTAGTCGATGACTTCGCCGCGGCGACGATCGTCAAAGTCCACATCGAAGTCGGGCATGGAGACGCGGTCGGGGTTGAGGAATCGCTCGAAGATCAGGTCGTGGTCGAGCGGGTTCAGGTCGGTAATACGCATCGCGTACGCGACCATGGAGCCTGCACCGGAGCCACGGCCCGGACCCACGCGGATGCCGTTGCGCTTTGCCCAGTTGATGAAGTCGGCGACCACGAGGAAGTAGCCGGGGAAGCCCATAGAGGTAATAACCCCCACCTCGTACTCTGCCTGCTTGCGCACGGTGTCGGGAACACCCTGCGGGAAGCGGTAGTGCAGGCCCTTCTCGACCTCCTTCACGAACCAAGATTCCTCGTTTTCGCCCTCGGGCACGGGGAAGTTCGGCATGTAGTTCGCCTTGGTATTGAACTCCACGTTGCAGCGTTCAGCGATTTCGAGGGTGTTCTCGCACGCGCCGGGAATGTCGCCGAACAGGGCGTACATTTCTTCAGCCGAGCGCAGGTAGAAGTTATCCGCGTCGAATTTGAAGCGCTTGGGGTCAGTGAGGGTCGAGCCGGACTGCACGCACAGCAGCGCCGCGTGGGCGGTGTGGTCTTCCTGGCGGGTGTAGTGCAGGTCGTTGGTGGCGACGAAGGGCAGGTTCAGCTTCTTGGCGAGGCGGTGCAGATCCTCCTGGACGTTGCGTTCAATGTCCAGGCCGTGGTCCATGACCTCGCAGTAGAAGTTGTCCTTGCCGAAAATATCGCGGAATTCGCTCGCCGCCTGGACTGCCTCGTCGAACTGGCCCAGGCGCAGGCGCGTCTGAACCTCACCGGAGGGGCAGCCGGTGGTGGCAATTAGACCCTTCGAGTAGGTCTGCAGCACCTCACGGTCCATACGGGGCTTGTACAGCTGACCTTCCAGCGACGCAATCGAGGAGGCGCGGAACAGGTTGTGCATGCCCTCGGTGGTTTCAGCCCACATGGTCATGTGGGTGTACGCGCCACCACCGGAAACGTCATCGCGGGAGCCATCGCCCCAGCGCACACGCGAACGGTCGGTGCGGTGCGTGCCGGGGGTCAGGTACGCCTCCACACCAATGATGGGCTTGATGTCGTGCGCTTTAGCCTGGCGCCAGAAGTCGAAGGCACCAAAGAGGAAGCCGTGGTCACTGGTCGCCATGGACTTCATGCCGAGTTCTTTAGCGTGGGTGAACAGGTCACCCAGGCGCGCGGCACCGTCGAGCATGGAGTACTCGGTGTGCACGTGCAGGTGCGTAAATTCTTTGGTTGCCACGGGAATCTCCTGGAGGTGTGGGCTGGAGGATGGGCGGTGAATGTGAAGCTGTGTGCGGCGGCCCGCGGGTGGCTATAGCTAGCTGAGCTGAACCTTGCCCTCGCGCAGAGCGGTCAGCGCGTAGGACAGGTCGAGCGGGTACTCGCTGGTGAAGGTTACGCGCTCGCCGGTGCCGGGGTGGTCGAAGCCCAGGCGGTGCGCGTGCAGCCACTGGCGGGTCAGCCCCAGTTCGGCGCTAAAGCGCGGGTCGGCGCCGTAGGTCAGGTCGCCGCAGCAGGGGTGGCGCAGCGCGGAGAAGTGCACACGAATCTGGTGGGTGCGTCCGGTTTCCAGGTGCACCTCCACCAGGGATGCGGGGCCGAAGGCTTCGAGCACATCGTAGTGGGTGATGGAGTTGCGGCCGTCCTCAACCACGGCGAACTTCCACTCGTTGCCGGGGTGGCGACCGATGGGCGCGTCGATGGTGCCGCGCAGCGGGTCGGGCAGGCCCTGTACGAGCGTGTGGTAGACCTTGTCCACGGTGCGTTCCTTGAAGGCTCGCTTGAGCTCGGTGTAGGCGCGTTCGCTGCGGGCTACGACCATCAGGCCGCTGGTGCCCACGTCCAGGCGGTGCACAATGCCCTGGCGTTCTGCCGCGCCGGAGGTAGCAACCGAGATGCCCTCGCCCATGAGCGCGGAGATAACGGTGGGGCCGTGCCAGCCGGGTGAGGGGTGCGCCGCCACGCCTGCGGGCTTATCCACCACAACGATGTCCTCGTCCAGGTGCACGATGCGGAAGCCGTCCACCTTTTCGGGGCGGATGTCCGCCAGATCGCGCGGTGCGGATGCGTCCACGACGACCTCATCGCCTGCGGAAAGCTTGTAGGACTTGCCAATCTTCACGGCCTTGCCGTTGTTGGTCACGGTCACGTGGCCGTCAAGAATCCACCCGGAGGTGCGGGTGCGCGGCGCATCGAGGGCACCGGCGAGCGCGGCGTCCAGGCGCATACCGGCGAGCGCGCCTTCAACGGTGAATTCGGCGCGGATGCGTGCCGATTCTTCGGCGGCGTTGGTGGTTTCGCTCATGCGGCTCTCCTTCGGGTGGTGTTTGCTTAGGTTTTCTGTGTGAGGGGTCGTCTGTGTGAGAACGGCTATAGGCACGTGTAACGGCGATGCAGCCGGGGCGGGGAGCTACTTGGCGCTCTTTTCGTCGGTGCTCTTATCGTCAGCCGGGGTTTCGTCAGCGGGCGCCTGCACGCGGGTGCCGTTGAGGTTCAGACCCTTGAAGTTCAGCAGCACGATGAACGCCATGCACACGCAGATTGCAGAATCTGCAATATTGAAAATCGCGAAGTTCGGTACGGAAATAAAGTCAACCACGTGACCGGAACCGAAGCCGGGCTCACGGAAGAGACGGTCGAAAAGGTTGCCGCAGATACCGCCGAGCAGACCGCCCAGCGCGAGGGTCCAGGACAGGGCGCGGGTGCGGCGCAGCAGGTAGAACACCACGGCCGCGGCGGCAACCATGACGAGGGTGAAGACCCAGGTGACGTTCTCACCCATGCTGAATGCGGCGCCGGAGTTACGGATCGAGTACCACCACAGAAGCCCGTCAATGACGGTGATGCGTTCCCCCAACTGCATCTGGGTAACGACCAGGTATTTGGTGCCCTGGTCGATTACGAACACGACGGCGGCGAGCACGAGCGCGAGAATCCCCGCGGAGCGAGCCGAAAGGATGCGCACGCGGCGTCCAGTAGCTTCTTCGGTGGTGTTTTCGGCAGCGTTATCGCTAGCCTGTGCGACTGAGGATTCAGCAGTCTTGGGGGTGTTGGTCATAGCTCTCCTCTAGTCTGTGCCGGTTGCTACGCGCCCGAACGCAAACCTGGTGCGGTACCGTTCGATAGTGCCCCTCTAGCTTAGCAAATCGGGGTAGTGCATCGAGTATTCGGCGGTGATGTGGCGGGTGCTCTCCCCCGCTTCTCATCCTGTGTTCTCAAGCCGGGCGGAGCAGGTATGAGAATACCGCCCGGTTCTCTCCATCTTCCCCGGTGAATAGCGGTGGAAGAGAAAGAATCCGGGCGGCATACGCCTCAAAGCGTCGTTAGCTCATTCAAGCGAACTGATTTATGCGGAAGCCTCGATGGACTTGAGGTTCTTGAGCTCCTGAACCTGTGCGTCCAGGTGCTGCAGCAGCTTGGAGCGGTAGCGGCTCTCGAAGCCGCGCAGAGCCTCAACAGCGATCTCCAGCTCTTCCTTCTCGTCGGTGAGGCGAGAGAGAACCTCTTCGCGCTGCTGCTGAGCTTCGCTCACCATAGCGTCAGCCTTCTTCTCAGCCTCTTCGATCAGTTCAGCCTTAGCCTTCTCGCCCTGTGCCACGTATTCGTCGTGAACCTTCTGTGCCATGGCGAGCAGTGCCGCCGCATCCTGAGGTGCAGCCGGTGCCGCGGAGGACTGTGCGGGTGCTACAGCCGCTGCGGGGGAATCGGGTGCGTTTGCAGAGAGCTGCTCAACCTGACGCTCCAGAGCGTCACGCTCGGAGTAGAGTGCGCGCAGTTCGACAACGAGCTCGTCCAGGAAGTCGTCGACCTCGTTGCGGTCGTAACCGGCCTCTTCGGTCACGATCTTGAAGCTCTTAGTGATTAGGTCTTCAGGGGTGATTGCCATGGGCTTCTCCTCTAGGTATCCCTACGGGGTTTGGTGATGAAGTTGAGTGCCGCGGATTCACCAGCCAGATAGCTCGTGGTCCCAATAATTCAGGGTCCCGATGGCTCAGGGCACGGCTATACCGCGATGCAGTCGTTGGCACCAATTCTACTATTCTTTGGGTTCTGCACCGGGTTTTATATCGGTTGAACCGTAAAATATTCGCTCTGCGCAAGGGTGGGATTCACCACGTCTAATATCCTCCCTAGTCCCCGCTTGTCCCCCTTGTATTTTCTGCCCTGCGGCGCATTTTGAGAAGGTTGTCGAGAAGACATTTTGACGATCCCCCAGGTAGAACACAGGCGCAAAACACAGGCACAGAAAACCCCCGCTCTGCACTCAACCCGTGAACGGGTCAGGCAGGCGGGGGTCTATCGTTTGTGCTCGTCAGCTGTCGCCTCTTAGCGGAGTACGCGCTTACGAGAAGGCCGCGGTCATCCGCATCATGACGCTCAGCAGCAAAGACAACAGAACAATCAGAATCAGGAAGCCGGTGTCCAACGCAACGTTACCCACACGAACTGGCGGGATCAGGCGGCGCAGCTGGTTCATCGGCCAGTCAGTCACCGCATACACACCGCTGGCGAAGAGCAACACAATGCCCTTGGGTCGCCACTCCGGAGCGAACATGCGCACCCAGTCAAAGAGCATGCGCAGCAGCATCGCAATGTAGAGAACGTAGACAACGATCGTAATGAGGGCGAAAATATAACCCATCTATCAGTCCTTAGCCCTGGTCGAAGGGGAATTCGCCGTCGGTCTCAAAGCCGGCGGGAACCTCGGAGTTAGCCACACCCAGAACCTCCAGGTTGGAGGGGGTCAGCAGGAACACCTTAGCGGTGACGCGCTCAATGCGGCCCTCCAGTGCGAATGCCAGACCGGATGCGAAGTCCACCAGGCGCTTTGCGTCTGCGTCAGGCATTTCTTCCACGTTCATAATCACGGGGATGTTCTCGCGGAATGCCTCACCAATGATCTTTGCGTCATTGTAGGAGCGGGGGTGGATAGTGGTGATGCGACGCAATTCGTCCTCTTCTTCCTCGTAACCGTAGGTGTATCCGTTGGTTTCTTCGGGCTCGTAGCCCTGGTCGTAGTAGCCGTCGTTGGAGTACGTCTCGGCGTACTGCTCGGTGTATTCGGTATTCGGCACCGGGGTGTCCTCCCAATTGTCTGCGCTGGCGTCGTCCCAAGTCTGCTCGGTTTCTGCCAGGTCAGCTGTGGTTTCAGGTGTATGAGCGGTGGCGTATGCCGCTGCATCTACGGTTGCTCGTCCGTCGGCAGATTCTTCTGCGTCCAGATACTCGGTTTCTGTACCGTCATCGTAGCTATCAGCCTGCAGGTACTCTTCCTGTTCAGTATAGGCGGGTTCGTCCTGCAGGTGGTAGGTTTCGCTCTGCGACTCGGCAACGCTGTACTGTGCCGAACCGGGCAGTGCTGAAAGCCTGTGAGAGCTTTCGGTCTTCTGCGCTGTAGCAGCCTGCCCTGCGGAGGCGTTTGCCTCCCGGCGGGAGTCAGCCTGCACAGCCTGCGGGGATTCTTCCGGCGTCGTCTCAGCGCCCTGGTATCGTTCCAGGCCGAGGAAACCCGCCAGACGGCTTTGTTTCGCCATGATTCTCTCGCTGTTCTTTCACGTTGGTGGTGTACAGGTTCTGCCGTAGTGCGTCATCAGAAGGTGTGTGCGTAACGGTACGCCATGCACCGGCATGTATATATTACCAGCGCCCACCCCGCGCAGGCGGTCAAGGGCACCGATGATTATGCCGCCGGTCCGCACCGAAAGCAGTCCAGAGCTCGAAGAGACAACGCACGGCGCGTAGCTTAGGCGAGGCTAGAGCGCCGGGCGCTTACCCATGATGTCGCTACCCACGCGCACACAGGTCGAGCCCCAACGCACCGCAGCTTCCAAATCCCCGCTCATGCCGGCGGAAATCTCGGTCGCATGCGGCACCTGCTCACGCACCAGCGATGCCAGCCCGTAGAGCTTCTCAAATGCTTCATCCGGGTTCATGCCCAGCGGCGCCACCGCCATCACGCCGCCACAACGCAGATGCTCGTGGTTCTCGATGCGTTCCACCAGCTCCAGCAGCTCGGAGGCGCTCGTACCACCGCGCGCGCCTTCAGCGGCGTGCCCAGCCGTCGCAACCTCCGCCAGGGACACCTGCACCAGGCAGGTCAGCGCACCATGCTCCGCCGCCGCGGGTGCGGGCGCCTCCCCCGCCTCGAAGCGTGCCAGCTGGTTTGCGTACGCCTTCGCCAGCGCGTCCGCCAGGGAGGGGCGGTCCACCGAATGCACGCTGGAGGCGTACTTGACCACAGACTTCGCCTTGTTCGTCTGCAGCTGACCGATAAACGCCCAATGCGGGGGCTGCACCTCACGCTGGGCGCAGTAGGCGGCAAGCTCACGAGCCTTCCCGCTCGCCTCCTGGTCGCGGTTCTCACCGAAGAGGGTCACTCCCCCATCCAGCAGTGCCGCCGCGTCGGAGGCGGGGAAGAACTTCGTGACCGTCACCAGCTGCACCGGGGCGCTCGCCTCGGTACGCACAGCGCTGTGGTCCTGCTCCGCAGTGCGGATACGCTCAAGCACGCGGCGGTAGTTCTGCAGCAGCTGCTCGGCGCGTTCGGGAGTGTACTGCAGGTTCTCTTCTACGTTCATTTCAGACATCTTCTCTCCTTCAGCGGCTTTCTATCTTTAGCAGCTCTAGGCGGCGGGCTCTGCCGCCTTCTCAATCCACACCAGACCCGCAATACGGCCTGGCTTCTCACCGCGGTTCGTGAACCCGCGATGCGAATACACCTCGGGCTCCTCAAACGTGCACTGCGCACAGTCCATGCTCACCTGCACGCCCGCCTCCTCCAGCACGGCGCGGGCACCGGCGGGCAGATCCAGGCCGGGGGTCTGCTGGCTGGTCACCGAATGCACCTGCGGAATCAGTTCGGTGGACTCGGTGCGCATCGCCTCGGGCACCTCGTAGCAGCTACCGCAAATACTCGGACCCAGCCAGGCGGTAATTTTCTCCGCGCCGAGCTGACGCATCCGCTGCACAGTCTGCTGAAGCACGCCATCAAGCAGGCCGCGGCGGCCAGCGTGAGCCACCGCCAGGATTGGTTGCCAGTTCGCGACCCGCTCACCCACCAGCACCACGGGAATGCAGTCCGCCACCATAATCGCCAGGGGCACGCCCTCACTGCTAATCGCCGCATCGGCGACCGGGGAGTTCTCCAGCACCGCGCGGGCACGCTCAGCGGTACGCTCCTCGGGTGCACCGGGCGCGTAGGATTCCACCGCGTAGTCTTCCGGGTAGGCAATCTGCACACCGTGCACCTGGTTCAGGTAGAAGAACGGGTCGGTACCCAGCGCCTCCTCCAGGGCGGCACGGTGGTTGAGGGTGCGCACCAGGGAGGCGTCCATGCCGCCGCCGAGCTCATCGTCCACGTGCAGGCCCAGGTTGCCCGCCGCGCGGGAGGTAAAGCCCACCCGCACACGCCAGGGGCCCAGGGTGCGGGTATCGGCAGAGGCAAGCAGCGAAGTTTTGGGGTTATCGCTCATCTTCTATTCCTTCATCAGATGTCAGCAGGTATAACGGCGGGTATAGCAAAGGGGAGCCGAGAACAGCACAATGTGCGTGTTTCTCAGCTCCCCTATAGCTTCATAAGACTCTCAGCCGTGCAACGCCTATGCGTTCACAGCCGGGCAGACTACTTCAGGAAGTCAGGGACATCCAGGGTGTCGCGGCGAGCCGGAGCTTCCTCTACAACCGGGGGAAGGTCAACGTCGAAGCCAGCAGCGCCGGTGGAAGCCGGAGCAGCAGCGGGTGCGTTGTAGCCGTAGCCGTTAGCAGCCGGAGCGGTGGAGCCGCCGAAGGATGCCTGGGTGCGCTGAGCCTGAGTAGCCGCAGCAGTGGAAGCGTTGGAGTTGGTCTCCGGGTTTACTGCGTCGAAGCCAGCAGCAATCACGGTCACGCGAGCCTCATCGCCCAGTGCGTCGTCAATAACCGCACCGAAGATGATGTTTGCGTCGGGGTGAGCAACTTCCTGAACCAGGCGTGCAGCCTCGTTGATCTCGAACAGACCCAAATCGGAGCCACCCTGAATGGACAGCAGAACGCCGTGCGCACCGTCGATGGATGCTTCCAGCAGCGGCGAAGCGATAGCCAGCTCAGCTGCCTTCACTGCGCGGTCCTCACCGGATGCCGAACCGATACCCATCAGAGCCGAACCTGCACCCTGCATGACGGACTTAACGTCAGCGAAGTCAAGGTTGATCAGGCCGGGGGTGGTGATCAGGTCGGTAATGCCCTGCACACCGGAGAGCAGAACCTGGTCAGCGGACTTGAATGCGTCCAGCATGGAGACGTTACGGTCCGAAATCGACAGCAGTCGGTCGTTCGGAATAACGATCAGGGTATCAACCTCATCGCGCAGAGCCGCGATACCGGTCTCAGCCTGGTTGGAGCGGCGACGGCCTTCGAAGGTGAAGGGGCGGGTCACCACACCAATGGTCAGAGCGCCGAGGGAGCGGGCAATACGTGCCACGACGGGTGCGCCACCGGTACCGGTGCCACCACCCTCACCTGCGGTCACAAAGACCATGTCTGCGCCCTTGAGGACTTCCTCAATTTCCTGCGCGTGATCCTCGGCTGCCTGACGGCCAACCTCGGGGTTTGCGCCCGCGCCAAGACCGCGGGTCAGCTCACGACCAACGTCCAGCTTAACGTCTGCATCGGACATCAGCAGAGCCTGAGCGTCAGTGTTGATAGCAATGAACTCAACGCCGCGCAGACCAACCTCAATCATGCGGTTGACTGCGTTGACGCCACCGCCGCCGATACCAACGACCTTGATGACTGCCAAGTAGTTCTGGGGAGTTCCAGCGTCCATGTATTCCTCGATTGTTCCGTGTTCCAGCTTCGGAAGACCCGCAGCTTAATCTAAGCCTGAAGGTTTCCTCTAAAGAATGACTTTATCTGCTAGGATACCAAACTGTTTTTGTCGGTTCCTAGTCACACAGCGCAATTACCCCCTCTTTTTGCGGATTTCACACAAAAAGGGAGGATAAAGCGCCTGAATGGTTCCCCTAACGGGTCACCGGTACGCGCGGGGCAGACACGTCATAGACGGTCACCTTCTGCGTCTGTGCCTCGGAGGAGGTCTCCTCCTGGGCACGCTTAGCAATAGCCTGGCGCAGGGAGAGCAGGACCTTAGCCTTCAACTCGCTCTCTTCAGCGGTTCCCCACTGCACCGTAGTATTATCCCTCAAGGTTAGAGTGATACTTGAGGTTGACGTAGCGCTGGCTTCCTTAACCTGAGCTAGAAGTTCAGAGGGCATTGCCGAAAGCGCGGTAGAAATAGTGTGGAACTCAGCCGAAGTCTGCGGGTCATCACCGCTGAAACGAACCAGCGGCACCGATGTATCGGGCTGAGTTGCCGACTCCAGAAGGCTCACACCATCGCTATCAACAGTATGGTACGTATCGCCCTGCTTCACAACCGCAACCGCGGTACGCTCCTTCAGAGTCACCACCAGCTCATGCGGCGGACGGCTCTCCACCTGCACGCTACGAATCACATTATCCTGCCCGAGCAGCTCACGCACCTTCTTCTCATCGATGCGAGTGAGCGGAACGCCGCGCAGAGGCTCCAGCTTCTGCTCCACCTGGGTGGTTTCCAGCAGGGACGCGCCGCGCACCGTGATCTTCTGAGTCGCCAACAGGGGCGAGAAGAAGACCAGCACCACATACAGCACCGCGATAATAGCCAGTGCCGAGGCAGTGTACAGCAGCTTACGGGCACGAGTCAGAGGCGCACGCTCCTTACGGGGGCGTTCCTCAGCACGCAGACCGTCCAGGCCCGGATCCTGACGCAGACGCTCACGGTGAGCCTGACGGCTCGCACGCTCGCGCTCCTTCTCAATCTCCGCGGCACGCTGCTGCTCACGCTCTGCACGCCAACGACCAAAACGGCTCGCGGGGCGAGGCTCTTCAGTAGCCTTCTCCCCCGCCTTATCGGCGCTTTCTTCAGCGTTCTGAGCGGCAGACTCTTCGCGAGATTCAGCAGAATCGGCAGAAGACTTCTTGTCAGAACTCTTCTGAGCAGCCTTCTGATCGGCTACTTCCTTTTCTGCGCTCTTCACCGACTGCGAGGATACAGTCTGAGCAGAGGCGCCCTTGGCGGATGAAGTCTTCGACGAAGAATCCTCAAACGCCTCAACATCAAACAGCTCAGGCGCGTGCTCAACCTCAGACACGGTACGACCGGTCATCAGCGCAGAACGCACCGAATCCTTCAAAGACTGCGCCGAAGAATGAACCGCCGCAGCGCTCTTGGACGCCGAAGAATCAGCACCGTTCTGGCTGTGCGACTTATGCACCACCGGCTTACGCGGCATGTGGCGAACAGAGCTCGAAGGCTGAGTAGCGGCAGACTGGGCAGAAGCCTCCGAGGATGCAGCCTCGACAGGCTTCACGGCGTCCGCAGACTTCATAGCTTCCGAGGGCTTTGCAGTCCCAGTAGCTTCTGCGCTCTTCACAACCTGAGGCTGGGTGGCCTGCGGCTGAGTCAGCTGAGACTGCGCAGATTCAGCCTGCACAGGCTTAGATTTCTTAGCCTCAACCTGCGCATTCTCAGCTACCTGCTGGGCGCGCAAACGAGCACGCGAACGCGGAGCCTTCGGCGCGCGCGAGGAGGAATGCCCCTCCGAAGAGAGACCAGAACTCATCGGCACAGCCTAAGCCTCCGACTTCTTCGACTCGCCACCGTGACGGACCTCCAGGGACTCCAGCAGACGCGCACCCAAAGCGGTCACATCGCCAGCGCCAACGGTCATCACGATATCGCCATCCTGAGCGCAGGTCACAATATCCTCAATAGCGTCCTCAGCGGTAGCGTAACGAACCTCAGAGAAACCAGCACCGGTAATCAGCTCACTGGTCACGCCCTCAATCGGCAGCTCACGAGCCGGGTAAATATCCAGCACATGAGCACGGTCAGCCATCGACAGAGCCTGCGCGAACTCCTTCGCGAACTCTCGAGTACGAGAGAACAGGTGCGGCTGGAAAATCACGTACAGGTTGTGGCCATCAGCCACGGTACGGCCGGTCTCCAGAGCACGGAACACCTCGGTCGGGTGGTGCGCATAGTCATCAAAGACCTTCACGCCCGCAACCTCACCACGGAGGGTGAAGCGGCGGTCAGCGCCCACAAACTCAGCCAGCGCGCGAGCAATATCGGCAGCCTCGTAACCAGAGATCAACGCCGATGCAAAAGCAGCCGAAGCGTTCAACTGGTTATGAATACCGGGCACCTTCAGCGCAAGATCCTGCTCACCCTCATAACGCACACCGTGGCACTCAAAAGACCACGACAGGTGCGACGACGAGGAAGAACCAGCGCTGGTGATCTCACTAATGCGCAGGTCTGCATCCGCCGATTCACCGTAAGTCACCACGGGCACACCCGCCGCACGAGAACGAGCCGCCAAATCAGCCGCGCCCGCATCATCAGCACAGGTCACCACAACACCGTTAGGCGCCAGCGAACCCACAAAACGGTTGAAAGCCTCAAAGACACGCTCATCCGTCTCATAGAAGTCCAGGTGGTCCGGCTCAACATTCGTCACCACAGCAATAGCCGGGCGGTAACGCACAAACGAGCCGTCCGACTCATCAGCCTCAGCCACAAAAATCGACTCCGGACCCTGAGCACCCAGGTGAGCGTTCGTGCCGCGACCAGCAATCACGGTGCCCACCGCAAACGACGGGTCAGCACCCAGCTGATCAAACATCACAGAAATCATCGAGCTGGTCGTGCTCTTACCGTGAGTACCGGCAACAGCAACCACCTGAGACTCACCCATCACAGCGGCAAGCGCCTCAGAACGGTGCAGCACACGCAGACCCTGCGCACGAGCGGCAACAAGCTCCGGGTTATCCTCACGAATCGCAGTAGAAATCACCACGGTATCAACATCCACAATATTCTCAGCCTGCTGAGGAACACCCACACGAGCACCCGCAGCACGCAAAGACTCAACAGTAGCCGACTCGGCACGATCCGAACCGCTCACCGTCACGCCAGCCTGCAGCATCAGAGCGGCAATAGCGCTCATACCCGCGCCACCAATACCGATGAAGTGTACACGGCCCAACTCGCTCATCTTCGCACGCTCAGGGAACGGCGGGTTCAGCGGTGCAGGCAACACCATCTCAAGATTCATCAATTCAGTCATTACTTCTCAGCTGCCTTCAATACTGCTTCAGCCATAACGCGCGCCGCGTCACGGATACCAAGTTCATACGCCGCAGCGCCCATACGCTCCAGCTCCTCCGGGTTCGCCATAAGAGCCGGAATTTCACGGGCAAACCACTCACCGGTGACCTCTGCATCCTTCACCAGCAGAGCCGCAGACGCCTCCACCAGAGAACGAGCATTCAGAGCCTGCTCACCATTACCAATGGGAAGCGGCACAAAAATCGCGGGAACACCCACCGCAGCAACCTCACTGACGGTCGCCGCGCCCGAACGCACCAGCAGAAGATCAGCGGCAGCGTACACATCCTGCATGCCATTGCTGAACTCAATCTGACGGTAATTCGGCGCGCTCAACGGCTCACCATTCTTATCCAGAACAGCCTTACCCTTACCGGTAATATGCAGAATCTGGAAGTCCCACTCCGCAAAGTGATCACGGCACGCCGCCACCGCATTGTTCAGGCTCTGCGCACCCAGCGAACCACCGGTCACAATCACGGTCGGCTTCTGCGGGTCCAGACCCAGGTTACGGCGAGCCTTCGAACGATGCGCCTCACGGTTCAGGTATGCAATTTCATCCTTCATCGGCATGCCCACCAGGGTTGCACGCGGGAAAGGAGTATTAGGGAACGCCACGCCGGTGAACTTCGCGAACGTACCACCCAGGCGGTTCGCCAAACCGGGCTTCGCATTCGCCTCATGAATCACCACGGGAATCTTAGCGCTCAACGCAGACAAATACGCCGGCGGGCACACATAGCCACCCACGCCAACGACCACATCCGCATCTACATCCTTGAGGATGCGGCGGGTCTTCGACAGGCCACCAAAGAACTTAGCGGGGAAAGCGAAAGCGGCACGGTTAATGCTACGGGGGAACGCCGCACGAGGGATGAACTCAATATCGAAACCAGCTGCCGGAACCAGCTCGGCTTCCATCTTGTCGGCGGTGCCCAGCATCAGGATCTTAGCGTTCGGCTCAAGGTCACGAATCGCACGCGCAATCGCGAGCATCGGATTAATATGACCGGCGGTACCACCACCGGCGAAGACTATAGAGGGCGCCTTCTTCGTCATAGGTCTTTCTCCCAACACATCGGTACAGCATCATTTTACGCTATAGCGCCTGTTCAACAGAGCGCCCCCGCCGTTGAGCTAGGACTCAACGGCGAGGGCGTTATCTCTTATTCAGCGCATATTCATCACCGGCGGCAGCGCAATCCACAGCCCCGCTCCCCCGAACGCTAGCTCTCACGATGCCGACTGTACGGGGTGGGTTCCGCTGGGTTTAGCTCTGCTTGCGGGTGCCGCGCTGAGCCGAGTTCCGAGCCGCGCCCTGAGCCGGACGCTGCTGAGCGCTGTTCTTCGGAGCACCCTTGGCCTGAGTACCCTTTGCCTGAGTGCCCTGTCGCGGCGCTGCCTGACGTTGAGCGCCCTGTCGAGGATTACCCTGTCGCTGGGCACGACGCTGACGGTCCTCAGGATGCAACGGCTGCAGACCCGCAGGTAGCGAGCCCGACGGACGGTGCTGTGCGCTACGGGGCTGAGCAGCACGAGGCTGTTGCACTCGCTTCTGAGCAGCAGGTTTCTGAGCGGTACGGGGCTGAGCGGCGCGCTGCTGTACAGCTTGCTTCGGAGCCGCGGGCTTCGCAGCGGTAGCTTTCTGAGCGGGACGAGCCTGAGCGGGCTTACCCTGAGCAGTCCGCTTCTGCGCAGGCTGTCCGTCAGCAACACGCGACTGCTGACCGGTACGCGGCTGAGCGGGAGCCTTCTGCGGAGCTGCCTTCTTCGGTGCAGGCTTCTGCGAGGCCTTCTGCTCCGCCTTCACACGGGCAGCTTCCTCACGAGCCAGACGCGCCTCCTCGCGAGCACGACGCGCCTCTTCTCGAGCCTGCGCCGCCTCCCGGCGAGCCTGTTCCTCCTCGCGACGAGCCTGCTCCCGAGCCTGGCGCTCCTGCTCCTTCCGCTGCTCACGAGCTATACGAGACAACTCACGCTGCTGATCCGGCGCAAAACCCAACCAGCGGCGCAACGTACTCTCCGGACCGAAAACAACCTTCAAAGGATTATGTTCCTTCATCAGGTGGCCACCGGCAGCCGCACGAGCTGCCTCCTCCTGATTCAGCACAATCTGCAACGGCGTACGACGCTGCCAATCAGCATTCGCACGACGAACCTCACGCACGCTCTGAGTCTCAATATTCGACGGTGCCGTCGCGCCACGCAACGGAGTCTGCCGCGCAAACGCCAACAACAAACCCGCCGCAAACAACGAAGACAACAGCGACGAACCACCATAGGAGACAAACGGCAGAGGCACACCAATCACCGGCAAAATACGGGACACCATGCCCATATTGATAATCGCCTGAGAAGTCAGCCAAATCATGATGCCGCCCGTAGCCAAACGCACCAGCGGGTCAGTAGTGCGCAGCATAATACGCACCGCACAATACACCAGGCCCGCATACAGCAGCAGAACCGCCAGCGTACCCAGCAGGCCCAGCTCCTCACCAATAATGGCGAAAATATAGTCGTTATGCGCCTCAGCCAAGTAGTTGTACTTCTGACGCGACTGGCCCAGGCCAACACCCAAGAAGCCGCCGGTCGTCAGCGCCACCTCACCAGAATTCGCCTGGTCACAGTTAGCGTTCGTGCACGAGCCCCAAACACCGAAAATACGAGCCACACGGTTCGCGCTACTGAGAACGCCCACCAGCGCCAACGCCGCAAACGCGCCGCCAATCTTCAGCAGCGAGCTACGAGAAGCGCCCGCCAGCCACATCATGCCCACAAAGATGAAGCCGTACACCATGGCGGTACCCATATCACCGCCGAGCATAATCAGCAGCACCAGGGCACCCACACCATAAATCGAGGGGAACAGAGTACGCCAAATACTGCGAGAAATATCGCCGTGGCGGCTGTACACCCATGCCAGCCACATAATAATCGCCAGCTTCGAAAACTCCGACGGCTGAATCTGCACGCCGCCGGGGAATTTCAACCAGTTACGGTTACCGTTCACCTCAACGCCAACGACCACCACAGCAAGCTGCATGACCAACGCGGCAATCAGCATCGCGTTCACCACAAACTTCTTGTGGTAGACACCCACCGGGATGCGCGTAATACCCGCCATCGCAATCACGCCAAGAACCAAGAACATGACCTGCGACGAAACCTGCGAGAACGGCGACTGGCCCTGAGAAATCATGGTGACGCTCGAGGCCGACAGCACCATAATGCAGCCAAAAATAGCCAGACCCAAGGTGGTGATCAGCAGCATCACCGGCACATCCCACAGGTCAGCCTTCAAACCACGACGGTACAGCCTATCGGCACGAGCACGGAACGGCGCAGAGAAATCCTCCCAACCGGCTCGCAAAGACGCCCAACGACCACTCGCGGTCGAACGCGCCGAAGAAGCCGAACGCTCCGAAGATGCGCTGGTACTCACATGCCCTCCTATAGGCCTCAACTGCCACGGATTCGTCGTGGCGACTACACGAAAAAGGTTCAGGGGTGGGACACCATTACCATCCCACCCCCGAGAAGAACCCGCAAAAAGCACCCCGGTCACCCGAGACGCCCCCTGCAGGTAGCGTCCTAAGAGTCTGCCAGCTGGGCGGCAACAGCGTTCGCAAACGCATCACCGCGCACCGCATAATTCTTGAACTGGTCCATCGACGCAGACGCGGGAGCCATCAGCACGGTATCGCCCGGATGCGCCAGCTCAGCAGCCTTCGCAACGGCCGCGTTCATCACGGCAATGCCGTCCGAAGAATCAGCCACAGCGGCGGTCATATTGTAGGTCGGAACCTGCGGAGCGTGGTTAGCCAACGCCGACTTCAACGCCGCAGTATCAGTACCGATAATCAGTACAGCCTTCAGGCGCTGAGCGTGAGCAGCAATCAGCTCATCGTACTCAACGCCCTTCGACAGACCACCGGCAATCCACACCAGCGAGGGGTAACCGCTCATCGACGCATTCGCGGCGTGAGGATTCGTAGCCTTCGAATCGTTCACCCACATGATGTCGTTCGCATAACCCACCAGCTGGTTGCGGTGCGCACCGGTCTTGAAGGAACGCAGGCCAGCGCCCACAGCCTTCGGGTCAATATCAGCCGCACGGCACAGCGCCGCAGCCGCCAGAGCGTTCTCCACGGTATGCTTCGCGGGCATCTTACCGGGTGCCGGAGCCAAATCCTCCAGAACCGCCAGCTCGTACGCCTCGTTGTAACGGTTCTTCAAGAAGGCGCGGTCCACCATGATGTCCTCAGCCAAGCCGAGCATAGACACGGCAGGCATCTCAGTGGAGCTAAAACCAATCGCGCGAGCGCCCTCAATGACGTCCGCGTTCTCGACCATGCGCAGGGTGTCTACGTGGTCGGTGTTGAAGATGCAAGCAACCTGAGTGTGCTCGTACACGCGAGCCTTATCAGCCTTGTAGCCGTCGAAGGAGCCGTGCCAGTCCACGTGATCCTCAGCGATGTTCAGAACCACCGAAGCGTACGGGGACATCGAGTAGGTCCAGTGCAGCTGGAAGCTCGACAGCTCCACCGCGAAGAACTCGTAGGGCTCATCGTCGGCAATCGCGTACACGATGGGCATGCCCACATTACCGACCTGAATAGCCTTCTTACCGGCAGCCTTCAGGATGGAATCGACCATGCCCACGGTGGTGGTCTTGCCGTTCGTGCCGGTTAGGCACAGCCACTTGGGGGTCGGGCGGTCGCTGCGCTCATTCAGGCGCCACGCCAGCTCCACATCGCCCCAAATCTGGATGCGACGCTCATACGCGTCCAGCATGACCGGGTGGTCGGGACGCACACCCGGGGAGGTCACCACAAGCTCGGGTTCCTGACCGTCCACCGGGGGCAGTGCACGCATGTGCTCGGGACCGAACAGGCCCTCAACATTGCCGTAGGCGTTAGCGTACAGGTCAATGCGTTCACGCTTCTCCGGGGTATCAGCCCCGTCGATGACAACAATATGTGCACCCAGCTGGGCGAGCACATCGGTCACGGCGTCGCCGCTGGTACCCATGCCCACCACGACCACGCGCAGGTTACCCCAGGGGGCACCCCAGTGAGTCAGCTCCGCGAGGCGCTCATTCTCATACACCGGGTTCACCGCAATAGCGGCGGCGTTCGCTTCAATGCGAGCGGCATCCGGCTGTTCAATAGTTGACATTAGTGAATCACTCCAGAAGTCTGCGAGAACCAGTCACCGAAGAACAGCGCCAGGGCAACGAGCACGCAGAGGGCGTTAACAACCCAGAGGCGGAACACGGAGTTCACTTCGCCGCTGCTGACGGTACCGGGGGCAATGCCTCGCTTATCAATTGAGTATTTGCCGTTGACGCCGACCTTCTCCATGTGGTGGTGGAAGGGGGTCATACGGAAGTAACGGTGCGCGTGCAGGGGCTTCTCCCCCGCTGCGACCGAACGCTTACGGCTGGTCTTGAACACGAACTTCTGCACAATCACAGAGAACACTTCCAGCACGGGAATCAGAGCGATGACCAGCAGAAGCAGCTCGGTGCGGGTGAACAGCGCGAAAGCAACCATTGCGCCACCGAGCGCCAGGGAACCGGAGTCGCCCATGAAGATCTGTGCCTTCGACACGTTCCACCAGAGGAAGCCAGCCAGCGAACCCACCAGGGATGCGGCAATCAGCGCCAGTGAACCGGGGTCGCGCACATCGTAGCAGGCGGTGCCAGCGCCAGCGGAGCAGGCGTGTACGTACTGCCAGATGCTGATGGTCAGGTAGCCGGAGAAGATGGTCATCATGATGCCGCCAGCCAGGCCGTCCAGACCATCGGTGAAGTTCACCGCGTTCGTACCGGACAGGGAGATGAGGGTAATCCAACCAACCAGCAGGATGGAACCGAAGACCGCGCCCGCCGCGAACAGGTCAATGGGCAGGTCACGTACGAAAGAGATGGCGGTCGACGCCGGACGAGCACCCGACTCATTCGGGAACTGGAACGCCAGGTACGCAAAGGGCAGGGTCACGCCCAGAAGACCAATGGTCTTCTGCTTCTCGGTCAGGCCCTCGTTGCCCTTATTGCGGAACTTCATGATGTCGTCCGCCGCGCCCACACCGAGCATGCCCAGGGTGAAGGCGATGGTCAGCCACGCGGTAGCGGTCGGTACCGGCGCGGTTCCGAAGAGCAGTGCGCTCACCGCCAGGGTCAAGAAGTAGGCGAGAATCGCCGCGGGGATGAAGATCAGACCCGCCATGGTGGGGGTGCCCGCCTTGTGCTGGTGGGCTGCCGGGCCTTCCTCACGGATGAGCTGGCCAAGGTTGAGGGCCGACATCTTCTTGATGAACACCGGCAGCGCGGTGAGGGAGATGAGGAATCCGAAGATTCCAGCAATCAGCACGGTAATCATAAAGCGCTACCCTTCGTTCGTGGTCTGTTCGGTCGAAGTACGGTCGCCGTTAGCGGCGCCGTCCAGGTGAGCGGCAAGGTGGTCGCTCAAATCGGTGGTTTCAACAAAGTCACCGGCAGAAAGCCAGGTCGGTGCCTGCTCTTCCTCAGCGCCGAAAGTGTACTCGGCGAAAGCAACCTGGTCACCCAGAATGCCCAGCTTCGCGCCGTTCGAGGACTTGAAGAGCACAATGTCGCCGGGGCGAACCTCAGCGCGCAGAATCTGCTCTGCCTCCTCCGGGGTCTTCACCCAGGTCGCCTCGTTACCCCAGGAGCCTTCCAGGTGAGCCGCATTGTAGATGGGCTTCGTCTCGTCGCCCACAGCAATCAGCTTGGAAATGTTCATGCGCACCACGAGGCGTCCGATGCGGTCGTGCTCCTCCACGGAGGCGTCACCGAGCTCCAGCATGGCGCCCAGAACAGCCCAGGTGCGGTGCGGCTGACCAGTCGCAGGGTCAACGGTGCGGCCCAGCTGCGCCAGGGTGCGCAGTGCCGCCGCCATCGACTCAGGGTTCGCGTTGTACGCGTCGTTAATGACGGTCACGCCGTCGGCACGGTCGGTGCGCGCCATACGCCACTTCGAAGCCGCCGCTGCCTTATTGAGCGCGCGAGCAATCTTCTCACCGGAAATACCGCTGTTGTAGGCGACAGTCGCCGCAGCCAGCAGGTTGTGCACGTGGTGCTCACCAATCAGCTGCGAGGAAATCTCGTACTCGCTACCGTCAGGCAGGCGCAGAGTGAACTCGGGGCAACCGGCGTCGGTGGTGCGCAGATTCAGCGCCGCCACGTAACGCTCGTAGGGCTGACCGTTCGCGCCGGTCTTCTCACCCACGCCGAAGTAAGTAATGGGGGCAACCGAACGCGACGCCATGCGTAGCACGCGCTCATCGTCAGCGTTCAGCGCCAGGGAACCGGTCGGCTGAACACCCTCAGCCAGCTCGCCCTTAGTGCGCTCAATATTGTCCACGCCGCCGAACTCGCCAGCGTGCGCGGTACCGACCTTCAGGATTGCACCGTGATCGGGGTGCGCAATATTCGCCAGGTACTCGATGTTGCCCACGTGGTCGGCCCCCATCTCAATGACCAGGTAGCGGGTAGACTCATCCGCACGGAAAACGGTCAGGGGCACGCCCACCTCACTGTTGTAGGAGCCGACCGGTGCAACGGTCGGGCCCTCCGGGGTGAAAATGGCGGCAAGAAGGTCCTTGGTGGTGGTCTTACCGGCAGAACCGGTAATACCGATAACGGTCAGCTCACCCTGAGCACGCATCTGTTCAATGGAGTAGCGCGCCAAATCACCCATCGCCAGCACCACATCGGGCACCTGGATGCTCGGGTAGGGCACGCCCTGCTCGTCGAGTACTTCGCGCTCGACCAGCGCCAGGGTCGCGCCCCGCTCAAACGCCATGGGGATGAACCTGTGACCGTCAGTGACCGCACCGGGCTTCGCCACGAACAGGGTACCGGTCTGCACCTCGCGGGAGTCGGTGGTGGCGAAGTCTGCGTACACCTGCTCCTCACGGCCCTCCAGGCCGATAGCGGTGCCGCCGGTTGCCTCAATAATCTGGGCGGCGCTGAGCTTAATCATTCTTCACCATACCTTCAGCGGTCTTAGAGTCACTTTCATCGAGCATGCGCTGGTAGTCAGGCAGGATCTCGAAACCGTGCGCACGCAGGGCACGGGCGGTTTCAACGCGGTCGTCCAGGGCGATATCCACGCCGTCAACATCCTGTTCGGTTTCGTGGCCGCGGCCAGCAATCAGGATGGCGTCATGCTCGCCCGCCAGGGCAATTGCCGCATCAATAGCGGCGGCACGCGGAGAAATATTCAGGATCTGGGTGGCTCGGCGGTTCTCAGCCTTCTGCGCGCCCTCCTCAACGGCGGCACGAATCGGCTCGGGCGCCTCACCGTGCGGATCGTCATCAGTCACAACCACAATATCTGCGTACTGTGCCGCAATCGCACCCATAATCGGGCGCTTGAGCTGGTCACGCTCACCGGTCGCACCGAAAACAATCATGACCTTGCCGTCGCCGGGGCGATCCATCGCCTCCAGGGCACGGGTCAGGCCGTCAGGGTTGTGGGCAAAGTCCACAATCGCGTGCGGAGCCAAAGAAATTAGCTGCATACGACCCGGCACCACCGGAGTCAGAGCCGAACCGGACGCCAGCTCGGGCAACAGACGCTCACGCTCAGCGGAGTCAGTGTCCAGGTACGCCATGAGCGCCGCCAGCGCAGCATTCGAAACGTTAAAATCAGCGGGCAGACCGGTGTAGCATTCAACGCTCTCACCGGCACCGTTAGCCACGTGGAAGCGGTGGCCCAGGCCCTCACGCTGAACCTTCACCACAGCCCAGTCGCGGGCACCAAACTCTGCGGGTACCTCAGCCAGACCGGCACCGCGCGCAGTCACCAGGCGGTGCACCTGCTGCGCACCCATCTGCTCGCAAGCGGCGGAGAACATGTTCTCGCCCCACTCGTCATCAGCAGTAATCACAGCCAGCTCGGCACGTTCGGGGGTGAACAGCTGAGCCTTCGAGTCGAAATAGTGCTCCATGGTGCCGTGCAGATCCAGGTGATCCTGAGTCAGGTTCGTGAAGCCAGCAACCGCGTACTTCACGCCGTCCACACGGTGGTAATCAATCGCGTGTGAGGAAACCTCCATTGCGGCGCAACGCACCTGATGCTGACCCATAATCGTCAGCAGAGAATGCACGTGAGGAGACTCCGGGGTGGTCATCTTCGAAGGAACCGACACACCATCAATCAGAATCTGAATCGTGCCAATCAGACCGGTCTTCACACCCAGGCCGGTGCGGAACACCGACTCCAGCATATAGGTGGAGGTGGTCTTACCGTTCGTGCCGGTCACCGCGTAACGGTGGGTAGCGGGGAACGACGCCGAACCATAAATCAGCGCAGCCAACGGACCGACATACTCGCGCAGGTTCTCAGTCACCAGGACAGACACCGGCGCCTCACCCAGCAGCTGCGCACCGGCAGCATCCGTCAAAATAGCGGAAGCACCCAGATTCAACGCGGCCTCAGCAAACTGCGCACCGTGCACCTTCGCACCGGGCAGAGCCACGTACAGGTCCTGCGGGCGAACACCTCGGGAGTCCATGCTAATACCGGTAACCTCAACAGAATCACCGGATTCAGAACCCTGAACGCCACTAGCCAGCTGGGAACTCACCTGAGCACCCAATCCCTGCAGATGTTCGCGAAGGTGCGCCAAACTCACCGGGCGCACAGAATTCGGGCGCAGAGTCTGAGCGTCGCCGCCCAGCAGGTTCTGGCCGGGTGCGTGAGATGCGGTATCCATCGTCCTTCTTTCCTCTCCGCTGTCCGAAGCGGTGAGCTCTGTATGGTCAATGCGCTCAAGGCACACAGGGTCATTCAATATTCTACGGGCTTTAGGCTTCGACAGGTGTTCAGTCCCGGGGCTTCTTCATCACGAATCAGCTACCGGGAACCTCTCCCCCGCTCGCCTTTAGCTCGTCTTATTGGGGCTATCCTCAGCAAAAAGCGGAATCAACTCCGGTTCACCGGTAGAACGCGGCACATTATAGGTGTGCAGGGTCTTCTCCATAATCTTGGAGAACTCAGCCGTCGTACCGTTCGCACCCACGCTACCCTCAGGACGCTGCATGGTCACCGCCACCAAGAACTGCGGGTTCTCAATCGGCGCCACACCAATAAAGGACGTCGTGTTGCCGTCGTAGCCGCCCTTCTCACTCGGAGTTTCCGCAGTACCGGTCTTACCGCCCACGCGGTAGCCGGTCACCTTCGCCGGACGGGCGTGGCCTTGCTCCACCACATTCTCCATGAGAGTCAGGCAGGAAGCGGCAGTCTCCTCGCTGACCATGCGTTCGCCAGGCTCTACGGCACGCTTATGTTCGGTACCGTCGGCGTCAATGATCGCGTCCACAATGCGCGGCTTCAGACGAACGCCCTTATTGCCCAGCGCCTGGAAAATCATGGCGGTCTGCAGCGGAGTCTGCGCAACACCCTGACCGAACAGCACAGTGTACTGCTGACGGCCATCCCAATCACGCCAATCAGCGATTATACCCTGCTCCTCACCGGTCAGCTCAATGCCGGTAAACTCGCCGACGCCGTACTTCTTCAACCAGTTGTAGCGCTCTTCCTTGCTGAGCTTCTGACCGACCAGCACCGTACCGGTGTTCATCGAGTCATGAATAATGCCCGAGAAAGTACGCCGCTGCGCCCCGTGCTCAAACGCATCCTTGAAAGTCTGGCCGTCAATCGTGAGGGTCGCGGGCACATCATACACACTAGTCGGAGTCGTCAGGCCCTGCTCAATCAGCGCCGAAGCAGTTAGCATCTTCTCGGTCGAACCGGGCTCCACGCTCTGCGAAATAGCGCGCGGGGTCATGTCCGCCGCGTCCTCAATGGTTGCCGCGCCCGGGTCCATCGTGGAGGAATCAGCAAGAGCCAAAATGGAGCCGTCACGCACATCCATAACAATGGCGGTACACCATTCAGCTTTCAGCTCCTCGGCGCGGGCACGCACCACCTGCTGCGCAAAATACTGCACATCACGGTTAATGGTTAGGCGAATATTCTTACCGTCCACCGCCAGGCGCTGCTCTTCCTTCGCTACGGGGATACGCACGCCATCAGCGCTAATCTCGTAGGTGCGCTCACCGGGGGTACCGGCAAGCTCCTTCTCAAAGACACGCTCAATGCCCACGGAGTAGTTACGGGACACCGTACCGCCCGTACCGTTGCCGTCTGCCTCTTCAACAATGTTGTACTTACCGACCACGGAACCGCCCACACTACCGTTGGGGTACAGGCGCTGAGAGAACGCCTCACCGTAGATGAAGGGCGCACCCAGGGCATCAATCTTATTGAAAATTTCCGGGGTGATATTTGCTTTGATCACCGAGTACTTTGAGGTGCCGTCCAGCTTGGACTTGATGAACTCGTCGGTAATGCCCGGGTCAACGGTCTTGAGAATATCGACCATCTCGTACACCAGCTGGTTGGGGGTGACCTCAACCTTCTGGGTGCGATCCTCGTTGTAGCGTTTGAAGGTCGCCACGGCGCTCTGGTCAGCAGTCAGGTTATAACGCTGCACAGTACGCGCCATGACGTTGCCGTTGATATCGAGAATCTGACCGCGCACAGCAGGCAGCACCTGGGAGCGCAAACGCTTCTGACGGGACGCATTCGCCACTGCACCGGGGTCAAAGCCCTGGCGGATAAACAGGTTCGCACCGATAACGCCCAGAGCGCAGGTGGCTGCGGCGCCTGCGACGAAGCCACGGCGGGTCAGATCCGGCTGACCGGATGCCGATTCGTTCGCGTTCTTACGCGCGTCGGAGCTCATGCGGTGGTCCTTTCGCTGGTCTAGTCTATCGGTGATGCTACGCATCCTGTGGTCAATATTGTTTATCGTGCAACCTGGCTTGCCGCGGGGCTAGCTGCGGGCTGCTGAGCGGCGCTCGGTGCGGCGGAAGCAGCCGGGCTAGCAGGGGCGCTATTCGCCGGTGCGGGGTTGGCCTGCTGAGCGGGGTTAGCCTGCTGCGCGGGGCTTGCCGAGGCGCTTGCAGATGCCTTTGCCGTAGCGCTCGCCTGGCTGTGTCGCTGCTGAACAGACTTGTCAGCATCCACAATGCCCTTGGCGTAGCTTTCTTCCGAACCCGCTGCCGGCGGCGAAATCAGGTTCTCCTGCTTGGATCCTTCAATACCGGTGGGGCTTGCAGCCGGGGCGGGGGTGCCCTCAATCGTGGAAGTCTGCAGGTTCAGGGTCGCCTGCGAAGAGCTCACAAACATGCCCAGGGTACTGGCGCGTATCGCCAAATCCTGCGGGGCTTCCTTGAAACCAATCTCCTGCTGCAGCGCCTGGTTCTCCTGCACGAGGCGCTGTTCCTGCGCGCGCAAATCCACCATGTCGTACTGTCGGGTCACAATCAGCACGTTAAGCAGCAGAATAAAAATCAGGGTCAGCGGAATTGCCGCAAAAACAGCGAGCATGGTGGGCGGGCTGAGCTTACGGGCTCGGCGGCGCACAGTGGACAGCGGGTTACGCTGCTTGGGCTTCGTTTCGCGTGCTTCTTCGGTGCGTGCTGCCGCACGGACGCTCGAGGGAACACGGCTCGCGTTCGTTGAGGTGCGCTTACCACCGTGAGATGCGGCGGTGCTGACGGGGCGGACCACCGGCTGGGAGGCGGTGACCGGCTCCAGACGTGCGGTGCGGGTGCGGCCGGAGTGTGCTCGGGTGGAGGCGCGGCTCGCCCCGGTGGAGCCACCTGTAGAGGATGCGCGGGTAGAGCCAACGGCGCTGGGGGTGCCGGCGGCAGGGCGCGAGGAACCGGCGCGTCGACTCCGCGGGGCGCCCTGGGTGCGGGTGGGGCGCTGGGATGCGTGCTGGGTGCTCACTCTTCTTCGCTTTCTGTCTTCTACTTGGCGGGGATGCGGATCTTCTCGGCGGCGCGCAGCTTGGCGCTGGCGGCGCGAGAGTTCTGTTCAATTTCCTCGTCGGTAGGCGGTTCGGCGCCGCGGGTAATGATTTTGATGGTGGGCTTGTGCTCTTCAAGCTCTACCGGGAAGCCCTTGGGTGCCTTGGAGGTTGCCTCCGCGGTCAGTGCCCTCTTGACGATTTTGTCTTCGAGGCTGTGGTAGCTCATGGCGACAAATCGGCCGCCGAGGTTGAGCGCCTCCAGGGCTGCCGGTACGGCGCGTTCGAGGGCTTCCAGTTCGTGGTTCACTTCGATACGCAACGCCTGGAAGGTGCGCTTGGCGGGGTGTCCACCGGTGCGCTGCGCGGCGACGGGCACAGCCTTCTGGATAATGCGTACGAGCTCACCGGTGGTTTCCAGGGGCGCGTTGGCGCGGGCGGTGCAGATGGCGCGGGCGATACGCGATGCGAACTTCTCTTCGCCCCAGTTGCGGATAATGCGGCGCAGCTGGTCTTCGCTGTATTCGTTGACGACGATGCGGGCGGTGAGCTCGTCTTCGGAGTTCATGCGCATGTCCAGGGGAGCGTCGTAGGAGTAGGCGAAGCCGCGGGTGCGTTCGTCCAGCTGCATGGAGGAGACACCCAGGTCCATCAGGATGCCGTCGATGCCCTGCACACCGGCGGTTTCCATGGCGCGGTCAATTTCGTCGTAGACGGCATGGACGGGTACGAAGCGGTCACCGAAGCGCGCCAGGCGTTCACCGGCGATGGCATGCGCCTGCAGGTCGCGGTCAATGCCAATCAGCACAAGGTTTTCGAAGCGTTCAAGTAGCGCCTCGGAGTGACCTCCCATACCGAGGGTGCCGTCAATAACGTAGGCGGTGCCGCGCTCCTCAACGGCGCGTTCGATGCCGGGCGCCAGCAGGTTAATGCAGCGGTCCAGCATCACGGGCACGTGACGTTCGCTGGCTTCACGCTGGGAGAGGTTCTCAATGGATGCGCCGGTCACCTTGGCGGCAGAGCCGGATGCGGTCGTACCGGTTTCGGGGGCGTGTTCTACGCTCATGGGTGCTCCTGTGAGAGTTTGTCCTGCGGGAAGGCTTACGGAAGAGTGGTGCGGGTGCTAGAGATGCCGGGGCGGTAGCCGTCGCGTCGGCGGGATGCCGGTTAGAGCAGCGGGCTGAACGGGTCCTCGTCGAGGGAGGCGAATTCAGCTTCGGTGCGGGCGAGGTATTCCTCCCAGGCGGCGGCATCCCAGATTTCTGCGCGGGTACCGGATCCGATGACGACGAGGTTGTCGGTCAGTCCTGCGTATTGGCGCAGTATCGGCGGGATGGTGATGCGTCCCTGCTTGTCGGGCAGTTCGTCTGAGGCCCCTGAGAGGAAGACTCGCAGGAAGTCTCGGGCGGCTCGTCCGGGTAGGGGCGCGGTGCGCATCCGTTCGTGGATGCGTTCAAATTCTGCGGCGGGGAAAACGTACAGGCATCGTTCTTGACCGCGGGTCAGAACGAGGCCTGCTGAGAGTTCCTCACGGAATTTGGCGGGAAGGATGATGCGTCCTTTGGCGTCCATTCGTGGTGAGTAGGTACCTAAGAACATTCACTTCACCTCCCCGATGTGTGCCCCTGATGTGTGCCGTTGTGCTGAAGCCTGCGGGAGCGTGGTTGCTCCACACATCCTGTAGGTGCCGGTGGCGGGGTGTGCCGGGCCGACGCCTCCGCCGTCTGTTTGAGGGCACGGCGATAGGACTGACTTTCAGCTTTCCCCTCCACTTTACCCCACTTTCCACCACCTACCCCACCCGGCAGAGTATCTTTTAGTGTTTTTATGCTCTCTTCTGCATTTTTAACGCTGCCGCACAGCTTCTACACAGCTTCGGGCGTATTCCCGCTCAGTGTGCAACCCTCAGATTGCCTGCTTCGAGGGGGCTCAGGTCTGTTCACCGTTCGGGTCTGTTCACGGTTCGGGGCACAACACCCGGCACCGGGAACTGAGTGCAGAAAATGGGCACAAGAAAGCGGAGGTAAGAGAATTCTTACCTCCGCTTAATCAGTCTTGAGTTTTGAGATGTTCGCATCGGGGGTCAGCTCTATGAGCTAAGCCGCGAAGCTTCTGCACCCTAAATGCTTTAGAGCTGGCCGTTATTACGCTCGTCCCAGCGGTTCTCCAGGCGGTTCATGAAGGAAGACTGATCCTTCTGCTCGCGCTGACGCACACGGGCTGCGCCTTCTGCCTTACCGCCGAGGAAGGAATCCACCGGGGTCTTCTTGCTGGTGGTTGCGAAGTACACGCCACCGGCCGCGAAGAGGAAGCCGAATACGCCCAGCCAAATCATGTTAGATGCGACCGCGCCAATAATGATGCCCAGGCCGATGAGAACGAAGAGAATACCGAGAGCCAAATGGCGAGCACTAAAAACCGGCGCAGTATTGCCGGTTGAAGACATGGAGGAGGCAAAGTGCGGATCCTCATTGCTCATGAGTTCTTCAAGCTGGTCCAGAACCTTCTGTTCGCGCTCGGACAGTGCCATCGTTTTCTCCTTTGAGGTGTCTCTGCTCAAGATGACGTCGGTATCAGCCGGGTTAGCTAGTGCATCAGCTGGCGCGGTGAGCGCTTCTTCCCGTCGTATGCTTCCCATGGTACCGCGCCGGGTGGGGTTGGCGCATTCTTTTTTCGGACAGAAGCTCTTTATGACCTCTTTTCGTCAATGCTCTTCTCGGGCGCGGTAACTCCGGAGGCTGGCTTGAGGCTTTCCTGTGAGTACTTACGGTGAATCGCGTCCATGACGTGCTCAACCTCGGACCATCTGCCGCTTTTCACGAGGCGCGCGCCAGATCCCAAGTGAATACCAGACCCCGAGTAAATACCAGCCCCTGTGCGAGTACCGTTCTGCGGACTATTACCAGCTCCCCCGCCGCCCCATTGTACGGAGACGGTTTGTGCGGAGGCAGTTTTTGCAGAGCCAGTTTGTGCGGAGCGTGAGTTTGCCCCGCTCTCGATGGAGTCGAAGAGGGTTTGTTGCACTCCGTCTTCTGCGCGGGCGAGCTTTTCGGCGCGCACTCCGATGAGTCGCAGGGCGCGGGGCGCCGCCTGCCCCACCAAGATTTCATCTGCGCGCAGGGCTTCCAATGCCAGGGAGGCAATCTGCATGCCGGAGTCTACGGGCACGTTCAGGGCAATAGCGCGGGTGTGCGTTTCGAAGGTGCTGTAGCGGATTTTGAGGCTGAGCCCTCCGGCAAGTTTCCCGGCGGCGCGCAGGCGCTTTCCCAATTTGAGGCTCAGCTCCCGAATAGCGGCGCTCACCTCCTGGGCATCGGTCGTATCCGTCTCGAAGGTGTGCTCGCCACCCATGCTTTTCTCTTCGCGTTCGGTCACCACGGGGCGTTCGTCAATGCCGCGCGCCATGGCCCAGAGATGCTCACCCTGGGCAGTGCCGAAGCGTTCTTTGAGCCAGTCCAGGCTCATGGACCTCATCTGGGCAATGGTGTGAATACCGTATCGGGAGAGCTGCTCGGTGCTTTTCGCACCCACTCCCCACAGGTCGGAGACTTTTCTCGGGTCAAGAAATTCTTGAACGCGCTCGGGCGGAATAACCCACAGCCCGTTCGGCTTGCTACCGGTGGACGCCATTTTGGCGAGTAGTTTATTGGGCGCAACCCCCGCGGAAGAGGGCAGGGAGAGTTCCTGCGCGATGCGGTCGCGAGCGCTCTGCGCCAGGGCGACGGGGTCTTGGCCGTGCAGATAAGCGCCGGTTAGGTCCACGAAGGCTTCATCCACGCTGACCTGTTCAACGTAAGGGCTCAGGTCGTTCAGGATCGCCATGACGGCGCGGGAGTAGTGCCGGTAGTCGCCGCGCAGCGGCAGGACAGTCGCGTTGGGGCTGAGGTTTCGGGCGCGACTGAGCGGCATGCCGGAGTGCACTCCGTGGGCGCGCGCCTCGTAGGAGGCGGAGCAGACGACCGAGCGGGGGCCCAGGGGCGCCACGATAATGGGTTCGCCGCGCAGAGCGGGGTTTTCGAGGAGTTCGACGTTGACGAAGAAGGCGTCCATGTCCAGGTGCATAATGACGCGGCCGTTCCTTGAGCCGCTGTTCTTGCTGGTTCGCGCCTGCCCCATGTCGCCTCCTCTCATAGCTTCTACGCCTACCTACCGAAAATATAGCACATTTCTACGAAAAATAGAGGCAACTTACCGTAAACATGTTCGCAAATGCGTTCTCTTGGACTTTTCTCCACTAAGCTAGAAGAAGTGCACACCGCACCGCATCAGGACCGTACACAGCGACCATCAGCGAGGATAGTATGACTCCCCCTTCTCCTTCCGGAGCACACACTCCCCAGGCGACCGAGAGCCTCACCGTAGCGGCGCCGAATATCCCGGCGGATTCTGCGCACCTCGCTGAGCGTATTGCTGAAGAGCAGCGAGCCTACCTGCACGCTTTTGACACTCTCATGGCTGAGTTTTTTGCCCGCCAGCGCGAGCTACTCGAGGGTATTTCTGCCGAAACTCTACCCCTACTTGAGGCTATTGAGTCCCTCTCCACCGGCGGCAAGCGCCTGCGTGCCCTGCTGAGCTACTGGGGCTGGCGCGGTGCGGGCGGCGCTCCCGTAACCGAGAACCGCGCATCCTGGTCCATTGTGAAGGCCGGCATGGCGGTAGAGCTGTTCCAGACCTCCGCACTGATTCACGACGATATTATCGACCGCTCCGATACCCGCCGCGGCGCTCCCTCCGTGCACAAGCGTTTCGAGGCGGCGCACGAGCAGAATAGTTGGCGCGGTGATGCTTTCAACTACGGTCTGACCGGCGGCATTCTTGCTGGCGATCTGACCCTGGCGTGGTCTGCCGAGGTTTTTGCGTCCCTGGGTGAGGGAGCAATCTATGGCGCCCCTGCGCGCACTATTTTTGACCGGATGCGCACCGAGGTTCTGGCGGGTCAGTACCTGGACGTCTACTCCGAGGTTCTCGAAACCGAGGACGCTCAGGCGGCTCTGCAGCGTGCCCTGAACGTGATTCGTTTCAAGTCCGCCAAGTACTCGTGCGAGCACCCCTTCACGATTGGTGGCGCTCTGGCTCTGCAGGCTGCCGCGCTGGAGAGCGGTGCATGTGCCGTGAGCGAGCAGCACCCGGTACTTGCCGGTTACCGTGCGTTCGGCCTGCCGCTGGGTGAGGGCTTCCAGCTGCGTGATGACGAGCTGGGCGTCTTCGGCCAGCCCGAGGTGACCGGTAAGCCCGCTGGCGATGACCTGCGTGAGGGTAAGCGTACCGTGCTGGTGGCGCTCACCTCCGCAGCCCTCGACGAGCAGGACGCAGCGCTTCTGCACAATAGCTTGGGCGATCCCGAGCTGAGCGATGAGCAGGTGGAGCGCATCCGCGAGCTGATGGTTTCTTCGGGCGCTTTCGCCAAGCATGAGCAGCTGATTGAACAGAAGTCTCAGGCTGTGTTTGAGGCGCTGGAGGCGATGAACCTGGACGAGCTGGCGCATGCGGCGCTGACCGATATCGTGGGCCGTGCACTGCGTCGCAAGGCGTAGAGGTCCAGCACATATAAACGTTAAACAAGTTGAGGCGGCATACCGAAGTATGCCGCCTCAACGTATTTAGCTATAGTTCTGAGCCGCTATTACCGAGCCAGATTACCAAGCCAGTGCCTGCGCACGGCGACGGATCTCAGTCTTACGACCGTCAATCAGCGCGTCAATGGGACGGCCGGGCAGGGACTCGTCGCTGGTGTACAGCCACACGATAGCTTCTTCATCGCTAAAGCCGGAATCCTTCAGGACAGCGAGGGTGCCCTTGAGGGATTCGAGTACTCGCGAACCGTTCATGAACAGTGCGGGTACCTTGCGCACGTTGGTTTCCGGGTCGCGCAGAGCGATGAGCGTACCGTCAGAAATCAGGTTGTGAACGCGGGTCACCTTCAGGTCGAGTGCCTGCGCAATTTCGGGGATGGTTACCCAATCGCCAACGAGGGCGAAGGTCTGAGCAATATTTTCGTTAGTCACCTTTTAAGAGTGCCAGAGCTGGCACGTATTTACCACTTTTGACCCGCCGCAGGTTCGCTGCCCCTCCCGGGTTCTTTCGTTCTTGTACTTTGCCCGTTGTTCTTGCGTTGGAGTCGGGTCCACCGGCACTTTGTAAGAATTCGCTGAGTGTTCACCTGCCCGGCGCCCTCTAGTATCGCTTCTGCCCAGGTGGGCGGGCTAAAATGTTGAGACGTATGAATACTCCCAGCCCACGCCGGATTTCTCCTGTGACCCCTCGTTCTTCTGCAAATACTTCTGTTCCTCCCGCCACTCGCCCCGCTGCCCCGGATACCGCTATCGGTTCTTCGCAGTGGCTCAGTGGCGCCATTATTGAGGGTCATTACCAGGTGGGTTCGCTCATTGGCCGCGGCGGCATGAGCGAGGTCTATTATGCGCTGGACCTGTGGTCGAATAACCCGGTCGCGCTCAAGGTCCTCTCCCCCACCCTGGCGAAGGATGCGGCGAACCGCCAGAAATTCCACCGTGAAGAGCGTTCGATGCGCCAGGTGGGCGGCGGCGGGCATACGGTGGGTGTGATTTCTTCGGGTACCGAATATTTTTCGGGCGAGATGGTCATGTACATCGTCTTGGAGTATGTGCACGGTTGCACCCTGAGCCAGCTGTTGCGTGTGCGTAATGCCCTGTCCCTGGGTGAGGCTCTGGATATTCTCATTCCGGTGGTGGAGGCGCTCTCGGAGGTGCACGCGAACCGCTACCTGCACGGCGATATTAAGCCGGGCAATATTCTGCTGGACGCTAACGGTCAGGTGAAGCTCACGGACTTCGGCCTTTCCCGCCGTGATGATCAGGTGGATGCGGGCGCCCCCATGGGTACCCCCGCTTACGTTGCGCCGGAGGTCCTGGACCCGAAGGTGAAGGTTGGCGCGCAGGCTGATATTTTTGCGCTCGGCGTGATGATGTACCGCATGCTTTCAGGTCGTCTGCCCTTTGTGGGTCTGGAGAATGACCAGCAGGTGCTCTACCACAACGCCAACATTGAGATGCCCGCGCTGACCGATGTTGCCCCGGGTGCGGACCGCGATATTGCGGGGCTGATTTCGTGGTGTACCCGCAAGCAGCCTCATGCCCGCCCGGAGGATGCGACCGAGCTGTTTACGGCTCTGCTGGAGATTTCTGAGTCGCTGGGTGAGTCCGAGCGCGCTTGGCGTGCCCCCTCGTGCCCGGAGCCGGAGCTTCCCCTCTGGGAGGCTGTTGCCGATATTGCGGAGCGTAGCGGTGCCGCGCAGATGGTGCGTAACACCCCGATTAGTGCGTTTAGCGATGCCCGCGATCTGCTGGCGTACGATGTGTACTCCCCCGACAGCCTCGTGTACGATGCCTCGGCAACCGGTCAGGGCGTGCACCTTGCCGACGTGGACGCTGAGGACTCCGTGCTGAACCGCCAGGGCATTCCGCCGCTGGTGAGTTCTGCCTCCGATGCTGACGACTCTGAGGATGAGCCGGACGGCGCAAAGGGCAAATCCGGCAAGCGCGGCCTGGGCTCGTTCATGGGCCGCCGCGCCGCAGCTGCGAAGGGCCCGCTCACTCAGTCCGTTGGTATTGGCCCGCAGACAGAGCAGGAGTTTATCTCAGCTCACGGCGAGTACGCACCGATTCATGCCGAGCGTTCGTTGAGCTCCTCGGGTTCGCGCCGTTCGAAGGCTAAGAGCTCGGCGAGCGCTTCTGAGGCTGAGGAGTCTGCGGGTATTTCTGATGATTCCGCTCAGTCTTCGAAGAAGGATCCTCGCCTGCCCGCTAAGCAGTTTAGGACTCCGCCCTCCGGTATGGCGGTGGGCGGTTGGGCTCTCGCGCTCATTCTGCTGGGTATGGGTTCGAGCTTTACCGGCTGGTGGCTTGCGACCTCGCTCGTGCAGTCTCAGTGGTGGCGCAATATTGAGGCGTTCCTGACCTTCTAGCAGCGCGCCTTCCTGAGCGTCTTTTCCCCGTTTGTACCGCGCGCTACTTAAACGCACGTGCCCGGGTCTTCACTCAGTGTGAGTGAAGACCCGGGCATTGTCGCGTCTGCTACTCTCCGCCACCTATCGCGGCGAAAAGCGTGAGCGTTTTATGCGCGGTTCTTGAGGTACTCGGAGACCAGGAACGCGATTTCCAGGGACTGCGAGTGGTTCAGACGCGGGTCGCACAGGGACTCGTAGCGGTCAGCCAGTGCTGCCTCGTCGATAGCGTCGGAGCCGCCCAGGCATTCGGTCACGTCGTCGCCGGTCATCTCCACGTGGATACCGCCGGGGAACGAGCCCAGAGCCTCGTGCACCTCGAAGAAGCCGCGAACCTCGTCGAGCACGTCGTCGAAGCGACGGGTCTTGTAGCCGGAGGGCACGGAGATAGTGTTGCCGTGCATCGGGTCGGTAACCCAGACGACCTTCGCGCCTTCAGCCTGCACGCCTTCAACGATTGCGGGCAGCTTCTCGCGGATGTTCTTCGCACCCATGCGGGTGATGAAGGTCAGGCGGCCGGGCTCGCGGTTCGGGTCGAGCTTGTCGATCAGTGCGAGTGCATCCTCAGTAGTGGTGGTCGGGCCCAGCTTCACGCCGATGGGGTTGCGGACCTTGGAGAGGAAGTCTACGTGTGCATCGTCGATGCCGCGGGTGCGCTCGCCAATCCACAGGAAGTGTGCGGAGGTGTCGTAGGGCAGGTGGGTGCGCGAGTCGATGCGGGTCAGGGCACGCTCGTAGTCCAGCACGAGTGCCTCGTGGCCGACGTACATGTCGGTGGTCTTGAGGGCTTCGAAGTTCACGCCGCATGCTTCCATGAACTTGAGGGCGCGGCCGATTTCGTTGGCGGTCTTCTCGTAGCGCTCATGCGCGGGGTTGGAGGTGAAGCCGCGGTTCCACTGGTGCACGGCGCGCAGGTCTGCGAAGCCGCCCTTGGTGAAGGCACGCACCAGGTTCAGGGTGGATGCGCTGGTGTGGTAGCCGCGCAGCATACGCTTGGGGTCGTGTACGCGGGCTTCGGGGGTGAAGTCGAAACCGTTGACGGTCTCGCCGCGGAAGGAGGGCAGGGTGACGTCGCCGCGGGTTTCCATGTCTGCGGAGCGCGGCTTGGAGAACTGACCCGCCATGCGGCCCATCTTCACCACGGGCATGGAGGCACCGTAGGTGAGCACAGCAGACATCTGCAGGATGGTCTTGACGCGGCCGGAAATCTTGTCGGCGGTTGCACCAGCGAAGGTTTCTGCGCAGTCGCCGCCCTGCAACAGGAATGCGCGGCCTTCAGCAACCTCACCGAGTGCCTGGCGCATGGCGTCGACCTCACCGGCGAAAACGAGCGGCGGTACCGAGTTCAGCTCGGCGATGGTGCTCTCAAAATCTTCGTGCTCGCTCCAGGTAGGCTGCTGGTCAATGTGCAGCTGACGCCAGGTGTCCAGGCCGTGGTCGGGGGCCTGCGAGGTGCTGAGGTTTTGATTGCTCATCTTCACTCCATTGGGATGGTCTTGTGCGTTTTCTGATTCAGCCGCCGTTTCGGGTGCTCGGCGCGCCGTGTGCGGCGTGCTGGCTTGCGATTCTTCAGGCTGAATAGACCTAATTGTACTCTTGCTTGCTTCAACACCTAACCCTGCAGTCAGGTACATCTCACATGTTTAGATGGCGCCACCCGGTGTCGGCGATACGAGGGGTGAAAAGCGCCCTGACAGAACGGCATACGAAAGGGCGGGATGCGGCACGTACCGCATCCCGCCCTCTGGCGCATGTGTGTATCTGTCGTATGTGTGCACCCGGGGTGCTGTCTCAGGGTGTTGTCTCAACGTTTAGCGTTGCAGGTGTGCGACCGCCTCATCAGCGCTCATGTTTTTATCAGCCATGAGCTTCTTGACGCGGTCGGCGTACACGTCCACGTATTCCTGGCCGCTGAGGGCACGGATCTCGGAGCCAATACGGTCGGCGATTTCACGCTGAACGCGGTGGCTCAGGTCTGAGCCGTCGGTGTATTCCTCGAAGGTGAGGGGCTTGCCGATAATGGTACGCACCTGGATGGGCTTGCCGTCATGGCGCAGACGGATACGGTTCGAGCCGGAGGGCTGAATCAGGTCGGTACCGATCTGTCCGACGGGCACTACGGGCACGCCTGCTTCAACTGCGAGGCGGGCGACACCGACCTTGGGGCGGTAGCCGCGTCCGTCGGGGCTACGGGTGCCTTCGGGATAGATGCCGATGATGCCGCCGTCCTTGAGGACCTGCGCGCCGGCATTGAGGGATTCCTGGCTCTTCTGGCCGCCGGAGCGGTCCATGGGAAGCTGGCCGACGCCGCGGAAGAACGCCGCCATGGCACGGCCCTTCACGCCGGGGGTGGTGAAGTAGTCGCTCTTGGCGAGGAAGTTCACGGTGCGAGGCATGGCGAGAGGAATGAAAATGGAGTCACAGAACGCCAGGTGGTTGCTTGCGACAATGTAGGGACCCTCGGGCAGATTCTCAAGGCCCACCACGTCATGGTGGTACAGTCCCTGCAGCAGGGGGGAGCCAAGAATCTTGAGCGTTGAATAGAGGGCGGCGTTAGGCATGGGGTCTCCTCTCTGAATGTTCCCGGCTCAATTCTAGCGTGTCTGGAGAGGCGCGAGAGAACGCGCGATAATTAAAGAAAAGAGAACGATTTTTCTGCGCACCGGTGTATTGGGTGCGCTGGAGGCGATATACCAGCATCGGCGCTGTGCCCGCGGTAGCCGGTCGGGGTACGCTATAGAGCCTGCACCTGCGTTCATATTCGCGCAGGTTGGCTAAGGAGGACCATGAGCATTTTTGATAACTCGTTGGAGCCGCTCAAGCGGATGCGCCGCAAGGCTCGCGAGCGCAGGCTTCTAGCGACCCAAAATGTTAAGGACTCCCTGGCGCGTCGCCTCGAGGGCGACCAGGAAGCATTCGATCACTCCCCCGTTTCCTTTAGTCCTAACCCTGCGCAGCATTCTGTGGGTATTTTGCTGGTGCACGGTTTTACGGGTTCGCCGCACAGTATGCGCCCGTTGGCTCAGCGTTTCATGAAGCTTGGTTATGCGGTAGAGATGCCGTTGCTGACCGGTCACGGTACTCATTGGAAAGATTTGCGCGATAGCACCTATGAGCAGTGGCTGGCTTCTGCCGAGCAGGGGTACCGCCGCCTGACCGATCAGGGTCTGCGTGTGGTGGTCATTGGTATGTCGATGGGCGGCACGGTGGCGACCCATCTGTCGGCGCGCCTGCCGGTGGCGGGTACGGTGCTGATTAACCCCTATATGGTGGATGTGAACCCGATGATGCGCCACGCCGGTAAGGTGTCGAAGGTTCTGCCGATGCTCAAGGCGATTGGTTCCGATATTGCGGTTCCTGGCGTGAGCGAGGGCGCGTATTCTATCGTTCCGACGGCGGCGGTGCATCAGTTACATCTTTTGGGTGCTGAGACGCGTGCACTGATTCCGCAGTTGAAGGCGCCGGTTCTGTACGCGCGTTCACTGGGCGATCATACTGTGTCGGATAGCTCCCACAAATATTTTCTCGAACATTGTTCAGTTCCTGTAGAATTTAGGTGGCTGACCCGCAGCTACCATGTGGCAACGCTCGACTACGACGCCGAGTATCTTTTCTCTACTGTTCAAGCTTTTGTCGCATCCCTAAACCACTAAATTCTGACAGTTCCGCCCGCTGCACACCGGCGAATGCATCACCCGCCGCGGCGAGCAGAACAACCAGAAAGCCATCACGGCACCTCGAGCATTCGAGGACAGCCCGCGGCCCGGACCGCCCGAGCTTACGCCCTGATTTGAAAGGCGCATTATGAAAGTCTTCTCCACTCCCGCTGAGGTTCTTGTCGACCCCTCGCTGAACCTGACAAGCATTGTTGAGCGCCACCGAGCCGATAGCTCCAACCCGGTGCTGTACCGCCGTCAGATGTCGCCGGGTAACTGGCAGCCGGTTCGAGCCCAGCAGTTCCACCAGATGGTGACCGACCTGGCTAAGGGCATGATTGCTGCGGGTATCCGCCCGGGTGACCGTGTGGGCATTATGAGCCGCACCCGCTTCGAGTGGACCGTCATTGACTTCGCCATCTGGTATGCCGGTGCTGTCTCCGTGCCGGTATATGAGACGAACGCTGCCGCCCAGGCTGCATGGGCGCTGTCCCATTCTGAGGCTGTCGCCATCTTCGTCGAGGATGAGAAGCTCCTGAATCGTGTGGCTGAGGCTGAAGAATACGCCGCTTCCACTTCTGAACCGTGCCAGCTCAAGCACCGCTGGGTCATTGAGAACGGTGACCTCGATACCCTGAGCACTCGCGCCTCCGAGGTAAGCGATGAGCGGCTGGAGCAGGTACGTTCCGCAGCCGGTTGTGACGACCTCGCGACCATTGTGTACACCTCCGGCACGACCGGCCGCCCCAAGGGTTGCCCGCTCACCCACGGCAATTTCCTGAACCTGAGCGCCAACACGCGCTTCGTGGAAAGCGAAATTGCGAACCCCCGCAACTCGTCGATTCTCTTCCTGCCGCTGGCCCACGTGCTGGCTCGCCTGATTCAGGTGCTGGCCCTGGACGCCGGTGTGGTTATCGGCCACTCCCCGAACATTAAGAACCTCGCGGCCGACCTTGATAGCTTCAAGCCGACCATGCTGCTGGTGGTCCCCCGAGTCTTCGAGAAGGTGTATGAGGGGGCCAAGGCCAAGGCAGAGAAGGGCGGTTCTCTCAACAAAGCTCTTTTCGACCGCTCGGTGGACATCGCGATTGCCTGGTCGAAGGCGAAGGTCACCGGACATGTATCTTTCAAGCTCGCGGCGCAGTACGCCCTGTACGACCGTCTCGTGTACTCCAAGCTGCGTGCGGCTCTGGGCGGGCAGCTACACTACGCGGTCTCCGGAGGCGGCCCGCTGGGCGAGCGCCTCGCGCACTTCTTCCACGCGGTGGGCGTGCAGGTCATCGAGGGCTACGGCCTGACTGAGACCTGCGCTCCCATCGCGGCCGGGCGTATCACCCCGTATCAGATCGGTAGGATTGGCCCGCTTCTTCCAGGTGCCGAGGGCACCATCGCCGAGGACGGCGAGCTACTGGTGCGCGGTGTGGGCGTCATGAAGGGGTACTACAAGAACCCCGAGGAGGACGCCCAGGCGTTCACCGAGGACGGCTGGCTCCGTACCGGCGACCTGGCCGAGTTCGACGAGGCCGGGTTGCTGAAGATTGTGGGACGCAAGAAGGAAATCATCGTCACCGCCGGCGGCAAGAACGTCATTCCGGGCATTGCGGAGAACCATCTGCGTACCTCTCCCCTGGTCTCCCAGGCCATGCTGGTGGGGGATGAGAAGCCCTTCATCGCGGCCCTCGTGACCCTGGATCCGGATACCCTGCCCGAGCAGCTCGAGCACCTGGGGCTGCCGCGCTCACTGTCCATCCCGGAGGCGGCCGTGCATCCGGCGGTACGCGCCGCCGTGCAGCGAATTGTGGACGAGGCGAATCAGCTGGTCTCGCGCGCCGAGGGTATCCGCGAGTTCCGCATCATGAACCGCGATCTGACCGAGGAGGACGGCTATCTGACCCCCTCGCACAAGATTCGCCGCGCGAAGGTGCTGCAGGATTTCTCCTCCTACGTGGACGAAATGTACGGCAAGGTTTCTGATAGCACGTCGGATTCTTTGGCTCGTCTGCAGGAGTACGCGGCGGAGCAGTCTGAGAAGTTCGCTGAACTGCGTGAGCAGGCTGCCGAGCGTCTGCACGAGTATGCGGACCACCAGGCGGAGCGTCTTGCCGAGCTGCGCGAGCAGGCGGCTGAGAAGTTTGAGGAGCTGCGTGAGCAGACCGCCGAAATGATGCAGAAGCCTCAGGAAGAGAAGGTTGAGGCTAAGGACGACGCTAAGAAGTCCGATAAGTCTGAGAAGGCTGAGGATTCTTCCGCTGAAGCTCCGGCTGAAAAGACAGAAGCTAAGAAGGCTGAGAAGAAGTCTGAAAGCGACAACGCCTAACCGGCTCTAGCTACCGAAACGAGAGGAGGGGGTCGTACCGCTGTGGTACGACCCCCTCCTCTCGTATATTGGCTCGTGTATGTTGACCGCCCATAGCATTCGGCTTCCGGGCGTTATCTAGCCGGCGTTAGTTGGCGGGCTCGTTGAATTCCAGACCGAGCAGCGCGTTCTCAACGATTTCGGTCAGTGCCGGGTGAATCCAGTACTGGCCGCGTGCGAGGGTGCGCGCATCCATGCCGAAGCTCATTGCCTGCAGGAGCGGCTGGATGAGCACGGAGGACTCTTCACCGACCAGGTGTGCACCGAGCAGCTCACCGTTGTCCTTACGGGCAATGAGCTTGCACAGGCCAATCTTGTCTTCCATTGCCCAGCCGTAGGCGGTGTCGCCAAAGTTCTGTGCCTTGACGGTAATCTCAAAGCCTTCACGTTCAGCCGCCTGGCGCGCCTGCTCTTCGGTCATGCCGACCACAGCAATCTGCGGGTTGCTGAAGACGGCAGCCGGTACGTAGCGGTGGTCGCTGGCACGCAGGTCCTCGGGGTGGCTGAGGTTGTGCTGCACAACGCGTGCCTCGTGGTTTGCCACGTGCTTGAGCTGGTAGCGGCTGGACACGTCGCCGAGGGCGTAGACGCCGGGTACGGGCGCGCCGTTGTAGAGCACGCGCTGGTACTTATCGACGCTGAGCTGGCCGCCGTCCTGCACGTCGAAGTAGTTCTTCGCGTTGAGGGTGTCGGTGTTGGGGCGACGACCGGTTGCCACGAGCACAGCGTCTGCCGGGATTTCGAGCAGTTCTTCACCGTTCTCGGTAGTGTGCTTAGCTACGACGGTCACACTGCCGTCGGCGTTCTCACGGATTTCGGAGAGGGACGCATCCTTGACGATGTTCCACTGCTTGCTTGCGGCTTCTTCGAAGCGTGCCACGACCTCTTCATCCACGCCGCGCAGCAGGCGGGAGGAACGGTTCAGCTGGGTTACATCGGTGCCGAATGCGGAGAAGACGTGGGAGAACTCTGCCGCAATCACGCCGCCGCCGATGACGACCATACGGGCGGGCAGCTCGTCCATGCGCATGACGTTGTCATTGGTGTAGACCTTGGAGGAGTCGATACCGGGTACGGGAGGCAGCACGGCGCGTGAACCTGCCGCAACAACAATCTGGCGGCCCTGCAGGCGGGTGCCGTCGGTCAGCTCGACGGTGTGGGAGCCGACGAAGCGCGCGTACTGGTCGTAGAAGTCGACGTTGGGCAGACCGGCACGCCAGTTGCGGCCGCCTTCAACAATCTGGTCAATGCGGGAGGCAAAGATACGGTCACGAATCTGCGCCCAGTGCACGGCGTCTACGTGTGCGTCGACGCCCAGGTGCTTGACCTCGCGGGTCTTCTGCGCGATGGTCGCCGGGTAGACGTACATTTTGGTGGGGATGCAGCCAACGTTCAGGCAGGTGCCGCCGAAGATACCGCCGTCGATGAGGGCGACCTTCTTGTCGTCCCATTCGGGGCCGATGAGGGTGTTGCCGGATCCGGAGCCGATGACGATGAGGTCGTACTGTGCTACGCCGTCAATGCGTTCTACGTTCTCGATGCTCATGTGGTCCTCTCGTTGTTGGTGTTGAGGCTGGGCTCGTTCCCAGCGTGCCCCTCGATAGCGGGGTTATTTCTGTTACTGCCACTATAACGCGTGGAGGCTACCGGCTATTCCCACTATCTGGTGTCAATGTTGACGGATATGCGAAAGGTGCGCCGTCCCAAAGAACCACAGCGCTGAGAACACAGCGGTTCTTTGAGAAGACGCACTCAAGCGTTGAGAACTATTCGAGCCCGCGGATTAGTGACGCGTATATGTCTGCGCTAAGAGGTCAGCGATTAGATGTCTGCCATAAGCCCAGCCAGCAGACGGGTGAAGTCAATGGCGGGATCAACCGATTCTTCGTCGGGCCAAAAATGAATCGGGTACGCCGCACCCTGGGCGCGTTGCAGCACGGGGCTTTCAGCGAGCACCGGCTCTGCGACAAGATCGCCGAAAAGGGAGCGCATTTCGTCGCGTCGGTAGCGGTGTTCGCTGTCGTTGGGGCGCATCTTGTTGATAACTACTCCCGCACCGTCAATGCTGATGCCGCTTTCCTGTTGAAAGCGCACGATGGCGCGCAGGGTTCGTTCGGTGCCCGCCACGGAGAAAAGGGAAGGCTCTGCGACCGAAAGGATGCGCTCGCTAACCGCCCAGCCCATCGAAGACAGGGTTCCGAGGAACGGCGGGCAGTCAATCAGGATGACGTCGTAGGCGTCCGCTGCCGCCTCCACCATGCGCTTGAATCGGCGGATGAACGGTGCCGCTTCCTGCCGGTCCACGAGGGTGGAACGAGCCGAACCGCGCGCCACCTTCACGCTACCGGTGGTCACGGGGTTATTGGTCAGCAGGGTGGGTTTGCCGACGAGCGCGTTCCAGGAGGAGCTACCGGCTTCCTCCGCGAAGGCGCGCTCATTGGAGCTGGCGATCAGGGAGGCAACGTCGGGGATGGTTTCATCCACCGCCAGACCGGTGCTGGCGTCGCCGTGGGGGTCGAGGTCAATAACGAGTGTGGAGAGTCCGCTGTGTAAAGCTGCGGACGCGAGCCCCAAAGTGATGGACGTTTTGCCGACGCCACCTTTGAGGCTGCTGATACTGACGATGCGGGGCATGCAGGTCCCTTTTATGAGTGAGGTGTAATGCCCCTTTATTTTAGCGAATCTTCGCTTTTCTTCCGGGTCTGACAGGGGTGTATCTTGAGTTTTTTCTCAAGTGAGCAATGAATATTCTCTCAGGCTTAAAGGTTCTGCCCGCGCTCGCTACCCGATAGGTAGTGAGCGCGGGCTGATTCACGTTTTGTGTTTTATGCCTGTGCGCGGCGGGCACGGCGGGCGGCAAGTTCGTCGCCTTCGAAGTTTTCGTGCATTTCTTCGCCGGGCTGACCGTTGAGGTTCATTTCGATTTCGCGCCAGACGCGGCCAATCGCGATACCGAAGACACCCTGACCTGCCTGAACCAGGTCAATGACCTCGCTCGGGGAGGTGCATTCATAGACGGTGGTGCCGTCACTCATCAGGGTAATGTTCGCGAGGTCGTCAATGCCGCGGGTACGCAGATGCTCGATGGAGGTGCGAATCTGTTGCAGGGACACGCCGGTGTCGAGCAATCGCTTCACAATCTTGAGCACGAGCACGTCGCGGAAGCTGTAGAGGCGCTGGGTGCCGGAGCCGGATGCGCCTCGCACGGTGGGTACGACCAAATCGGTGCGTGCCCAGTAGTCGAGCTGGCGGTAGGTGATGCCGGCTGCCTTGCAGGCGACGGCGCCGCGGTAGCCGAGGTTTTCCTCGACGACAGAGACAGGGTCGGTGAAGAGCACGCCCTGTTCACCGCGCGGAGGCGGCGCTACAGGGAAGAGGGTGTCGAAGCCATCCAGGGGCTGATCAAAGCCCTGGGGTGCGTGCGTGGTTGCGACCTCGCCTGCATTTTCGGCTACCTGCTGCTCTAGCACGGTCCCTCCTTTTCGTTAAACCCTTTTAAGTGCTTCACCGCGCCCCATCAATGCGGTCGATGTCGTTCCGGTGTAGACCCGATTCTCGGGGTGAGATTCTAGGGTTGAGGTCTAGAATCTGCGTCTATGATTCGCGTGGCTCCTCTACTGGGTTCCGGCGCGGTTTTCAATACTACACATTGGCTCGACTATTCGGTTCGTAGAACACGATTCGATAGTGCGACCGATGCGCGATAGGCGCGGTTGTTCAATCTATTTTAACTGATAGAGGGCTCTACTTAAAATTGAACCCACCGAAGCGAATGATCTTTTCAGATTCATTCGTACCTCTTTAACGCCCTGTGGGGGTGCTCCTCCCCCGCTATTCTCCTCGCTTTTTCTGGGTATCCATCCCACAGGGGAGTTTAAAAAGTAAATGCGTACGGAGCAGTCCGTACGCATTTACAGCTGAGTTGAGTGAACAGCCTTGGCAGGCCGGGAGCCCCCTGGTGAGAAAGCTCTTCGTGTTGGACGAAGGGGTAGAAATTCCGAGCGTGCCAGCGTCGGCTTCGTCCAAGTCTAGAGGCCGCTACCCGTTGGTAAGGGGTAGGGACTATAGAGGGAATCACCATGGTCAGTGGTGTTTCCCGAGGGAAATCCCCGTTTGGGGTGTGGTAGAACCGCTGAGGGTTTACGAGCAGCAGACTGTCCGGTAGTCTGCGTCTTCGTGCGCCTACTCGTAGGTAGGCATCGCCGATTCGACCAGAGTTGCGTGCAGCTGCAAGCACAACTTGCGGATCTTGTCGGCTCGTTCCTGCGCCTGAGCCTGAGAGGCTGCGTCGCGGCGTGATGCCAGCGGAGCCACCGCAATTTCCACGAGGGAAATTTCGCGGTCTGCCGCTGACTTGAATGCGCGCAGGTGACGAGGCTGAATGCCGTGCTGGGTCAGTTCTGCACTAACGCGGGCAATCAGCACATCGTAATCGGTGTACTCCACATCCGAACCGTCTTCGAGCAGTCCAAAGTCAATCAGCTCGCGAATCAGTTCGGGAGTGGTGTTAGCGTATTCTGCCAGCTCGCGGAGGCTGTAGGTTCGGCCTTCCTGCTCGTCCGGTCCGAGGACGGTATCCAGGACGTCTTCACTTACGGTGGTGGGCATGGAGTTCAGTACGCGACCGGCTTCCATGTCCTCCAGGTGCTGACGGATTACCTTGAGCGGCATGTAGTGGTCGCGCTGCATGGTGAGGATGTAGCGCAGGCGCTCAATATCCGTCTGGGAGTACTTGCGGTAACCGGTTTCGGTACGGCTGGGGTGCACGAGACCGCGCTCCTCCAGGAAGCGGATCTTGGATGCACTAATTCCGGGGAACTCCAGGTCAAGCTGGCTAAGAACCTGACCAATGGTCCGGCTCTTAACGTCACGCGGGTTACGGTCAGAGCCGCCGTTCTCCACGTCCTCTAGTTGAACCTCAGCGTTAGTGAGGTTCTCATCGATGCGTGAGGTCATCTATGTCTTTCGGGTACTTGTTCAGACGATGTCGATACGAGCCGAAATTTGAGTGAGTGGCTCGTTCCCCTGGCGAGGGGTTATCGCAGCGTACCGAACATCTTTGCTTAGTGTTGAGAGTGTGATAGATAAGTTTAGTTGTTTATCACGAAATGATAAACCGCAAACCTTCCAGACAATCTTATAGCCTCACAAGGCATTTTGCTATTCAGTTCACCCTTTTCAGGGGCGTTTTGAACCCAAAAATAACCACACATTCAGACACTTTCCAGCAGTGGCAGTACCAATTTTAACAAAATTCCACTATTGTGAACATACTTTTCCCACATTGGACTGCTTTACAAGGAAAATTTTATCTTCTCGCGATAGTTGAAGTTTTCATCACATTTAACTTGAAAGAGGCTCCCACTTGGGGTTTAGCCATCTTTCAAGCCTCTTCAACAGGTTTAGACACCCTCAAGAAGAACCTTAAATGCGCCCCACTATTTGCGTTTGTGTGCATTTTAAAAGAAAAACGGCGAGACCAATCGGTCTCGCCGTCTCACCACTACGTACCTCTTATCTGAGGCCTATAGAAGGTCTTAGAAGTCTATCGACTTAGAGCTTGTCCAGCTCGGCCTTGTATGCTTCTGCATCCAGCAGGTTTGCCAGGTCATCAGCGTTCTCGGGGCGAATCTCAACAATCCAGCCCTCGCCGTAGGGGTCAGAGTTAACCAGCGCGGGATCATCTTCCAGACCCTCGTTCACTGCGACAATCTCGCCCGCGATAGGAGCGAAAAGATCAGAGACAGACTTGGTGGACTCAATCTCACCGAAGCTATCCTCAGCAGCTACAGAGTCGCCGACAGAGGGAAGGTCGATGTAGACGACGTCACCCAGTGCATCCTGAGCGTGGTCGGTAATACCAACACGGACGGTGCCCTCAGCGGTGAGAGCGGAAACCCACTCGTGCTCAGAAGTGTACGAGAGTTCTGCGGGAACGTTGCTCATAGCAGCGGTGTCCTTTCAGTGTGTTCTTGCGTAGCGCGGACCGTCCCGCGCACGGTGTCGTTCCGTATGTGGGATGACGGAACGTCCTACACCAATTATCACATAAGAAGTAACGCGGGGCACGTCCAAACACCCCCGTACCACTTCTAAGACACTATATTTTCCTTATCCTATCTAGCCGCTCAACAATCACCCCTTCCCAAGGCCCTAGAAGCACCCCTATTACTCACCTCCAGCAGACAGCCATCAAGACACACCAAAAGGCTCAGGGCCCCACACCATGAAGGTGCAGGGCCCTGAGCCTAGGCTAGAGAGCTAAACTCTCACAGCGCCTTAGCGGGAAGAAATGACGCGCTCGGAGAAGCGGTTCGGGTTACCGAAACGGTGTGCGGTAATCGAAACAGCCTGCTCGCGGAGGAAGGGCAGCATCTCGATACGGCCAGCCTCGGTGACCGGTGCGAAGTACACTGCAACATCCGGGCGACCACCCAGTGCCGAGTAGATGGACTTCACGTCGTTACCGATGTAGCGGATACGGGTGCCTTCCAGCGGAGTACCAGCCAGTGCGCGAACCGGGGTCTTAGCGTTCGAAGCCAGGTACTCGCGGAACTGAGCGTCCGACTTGACTTCGTACTTGATGCCCTTGTTCTCGAGGACGCCACGGACGTCGACCGGCAGGTCCTTACCGATGGACAGAGCGACCGGTGCGTTAGCTGCCAGACCGGCGAGCACAACACGCAGGGTCTCTGCTGCGGATGCGGACTCGTCAGCACGAACCAGAACCTGGGTGGGTACGTAGCGCAGGATGTTGCGCTCCACGCCCAGCTTCGAGGGATCGTGACCGAAGCCGAACTCGGTGTCCCAAGCGTGTGCGTCAGAGGAGACACCGCGCTTGATGAATGCGAAGTCCTCGCGCTTGCCCAGTTCGGAGTTCTCGATGGTAGCCAGGGTCTCGCGGACGGTCACGGACTGGGTGACAGCGGTTGCGGTTGCCTGTGCGGGCTCCCAATCGGACAGAGCGATCAGGTAGCTGGGGCCACCAGCCTTGGTACCGGAACCCACGGTGGACTTCTTCCAACCACCGAAGGGCTGACGCTGAACGATTGCACCGGTAATTGCACGGTTGACGTACAGGTTACCTGCCTGAACCTTGGAGAGCCACAGCTCGAGCTCATCAGCATCCAGCGAGTGCAGACCTGCGGTCAGGCCGTAATCGGGTGCGTTCTGCAGCTCGATTGCTTCTTCCAGGGTGTCAGCGGTCATGATACCCAGGATGGGGCCGAAGTACTCAGTCATGTGGTACTCGGAACCGGGCTTGACGCCTTCACGAACACCGGGGCTCCACAGGCGGCCAGTCTCGTCCAGTTCCTTCGGCTGGATGAGCCAGCGCTCGCCCGGGCCGAGGGTGGTCAGACCGCGCAGCAGCTTCTCTTCCGGCTTCTGAACAACGGGACCCATCTCAGACTCAATGTCCTGCGGGTGTGCCACGTGCAGGGAGCTGACGGAGTCAATCAGCTGGCGGCGGAAACGCTCGGACTGTGCCACGGAGCCAACCAGGATAACGGTCGAACCAGCGGAGCACTTCTGACCTGCGTGGCCGAATGCCGAGTAGACGACGTCCTTGACGGCAAGGTCGATGTCAGCGTTCGGGGTGACGATAATCGAGTTCTTACCCGAGGTCTCACCGAACAGGGGCAAGTCATCACGCCAGGAGCGGAAGAGCTCAGCGGTCTCGTAGCCACCGGTCAGGATCAGGCGGTCAACCTCGGGGTGCGAGATGAGCAGCTTGCCTGCAGCACGGTCAACAACCTTGACGAGCTTCAGAACTTCCTTGGGAACGCCTGCATCCCACATGATCTCTGCAATCAGGGCACCGGTGCGAGCGGTGATGGTTGCGGGCTTGAAGATGACAGCAGAACCTGCAGCCAGACCTGCCAGAACACCACCGGCGGGGATAGCGGTCGGGAAGTTCCACGGGGGAACAACCAGGGTCACATCCACGGACTTGTGCTTTGCGCCGTCAATCTTCTCGAGGTCCTCAGCCAGCATTGCGTAGTAGTATGCGAAGTCGATTGCCTCGGAGACCTCGGTGTCGCCCTGCTCCAGGGTCTTGCCAGCCTCAGCTGCCATAACCTCCAGCAGGTCACCGCGGCGCAGTGCAATAGCCTTACCGACCTTGCGCAGAATCTCTGCACGCTCGTGGCCGGAGAGCTTACCCCATGCCTTGCCAGCTTCTTCGGCTTCCTTGATCAGCTTCTCAGCCTCAGCCTCGCTGGTCAGCTCGTTAGCCTTGAGGGTGTCGATGCCCAGCTTGGTGGTCTTGGAACGCTCGAGGATTGCGCGACCCCACTCGCGGTTACCGGAGAGTGCAGGGTCGGTGTCGGGGGTGTTCTCGAAGCGGCCTGCCGGTACGAAGACGTTGTCCTCGTTCTCGGTCAGACGGTTCTGGGTGCGCTTGGATGCGGGAACCTCGTCGGTGACGGAGTTCAGCGCACGCATGAAGCGGTCCTCTTCGCGCTTGAAGATGGACTCGTCGGTTGCCAGGTCGAAGATACCGGACATGAAGTTCTCGGAGGAAGCGTTCTCCTCGAGACGACGGATCAGGTATGCGATAGCAACGTCGAATTCCTTGGGGTTCACGACGGGCACGTACAGCAGCAGGTGGCCAACGCGACGGCGGATGATCTCTGCCTGCTGCTCAGCCATACCAATCAGCATCTCGAACTCGACGCGGTCCTTCACGCCGCGGTCCTCGGACAGCAGCAGTGCGAAAGCAACGTCGAAGAGGTTGTGACCTGCAATACCGAGGCGAACGTTCTTCACGTGCTCGGGGCGCAGTGCGTAGTCCAGAACGCGCTTGTAGTTGGTGTCAGCAGCCTGCTTGGTGTCCCAGGTGGTCAGCGGCCAGCCGTGCATAACAGCTTCCACGATTTCCATGGAGAGGTTTGCACCCTTAACCAGACGGACCTTGACGCCTGCGCCGCCAGCAGCAACGCGCTTTGCAGCCCACTCCTGCAGGTGCTGCATTGCAGCCAGGGTGTCGGGCAGGTATGCCTGGAGCACGATGCCTGCTTCCAGGTCCTTCAGCTGGGGCTGGTCCAGGATCTTGGTGAATACCTCAATGGTGAGGTCCAGGTCCTTGTACTCCTCCATGTCCAGGTTGATGAACTTCTTGGGGGAGGAAGAAGCAGCCAGCTCGTACAGCGGGGTCAGGCGGCGAACAGCAGTCTCAACAACCTCGTCGAATGCCCAGTGCTGGTGGGGGCCGGAAACTGCGGACACCTTGATGGAGACGTAGTCAACGTCGTCACGTGCCAGCAGGCGCTTGGTCTCAGCCAGGCGGTGCTCTGCTTCCTTGTCACCCAGAACTGCTTCACCGAGCAGGTTAACGTTCAGGCGGTTACCGGTCTTGGTCAGCTCTGCGATAGCGTCGCCCAGCTTCTCCTCAGAAGCGTCAACAATCAGGTGACCGACCATCTCGCGCAGCACGCGACGTGCAACGGGAACGGTGGGCCATGCAACCTTGCCAGCCAGCTTGCCGCCGAAGCCAACAGCGGACTTCATGTACCAGGGCAGGAAGGAAGGTGCCAGACCGGAAATGCGGGAGAGGTTGCGACCGGAGACGTTGTCGTCTTCGGGGCGAATAACGCCATCAACAAAGCCGACGGTGAAGGGAAGACCATTGGGGTCCTTCAGAACACCGGCGAGCTGCTCAGCTGCGAAGGTGGGCTTGATCGACTGGGACTCGTTTACCCACTGACGAACAAGCTGACGAGCTTCCAGAGCCATCTTCTGGTAGTGCTCAGATGCGAAAGGATGGGTCATCCTTGACTCCTAACTATCTTACTGTGTGCGGTACACACCACGTTTGGCGATGTCTCTATTTCACCACAAAAGGGTAATAAATACCTCATTAGAAAAACTGAATGTTTTTTCCAAAATTCATTTAGATTTTCTTAATGATTGTGCGGTGAGGTTTTCACCCCGCGCCCCTTACGAACCTCCTGCTCGAAGAGACGAGGTGAAGTTTGTAGCGACATCGCTATCCATCCCTCTCAGGCTAGCACTTTCAGAGCGCAAATATCGAACCCACTTCGTAACAGACGAACACCTCAAAACCAGTCCCAAAAGCATCTTCAACCCCAAGAATCATCACATTCAGCGCGAAAATACTCGCTACACAAGCCAACATGTCGGCACCCCACTTCAGACGTCTCAAAAAGAGCCGGCCGAAAGCCCGCGCGGTACCATAGACAAGAGTCCACGATGAGAGACGCGCCACGGAAGAGTTCGGGAGCACAACCCACCCGAACAACCGGGCGCACCAGGGAGGAAAAACGTGTCAATCTACGATATCCGACGCATGCAAATGCTCCTCGAAATCCAAGAACGCGGCACCGTCATCGCCGCAGCCGAAGCACTCAGCCTCACCCCCTCCGCCGTCTCCCAGCAAATCGCCACCCTCGAAAAAGAAACCGGCACCCCGCTGCTGCAGCGCATCGGCAGGCGCGTACAGCTCACCAGCGCCGGACTCATCATCGTCGACAGCGCCCGCAGCATCCTGCGCGAACTCGACCGCATGCAAACCTCCGTCGCCAACCTCACCGGCGAACCGGCTGGCATGGTACGCCTCGCCATCTTCCAGTCCGCCGCCTTCGCACTGCTACCGGAAACCCTCAGCTACCTTGCCGAACACGCACCCGCACTCACCCTGCAGGTGTTGCAAATCGACCCCGAAACCGGCACCTCCCTAACCCGAAGCCGCGAATACGACATGGTGCTCTCCGAAGCTTACCCGCACCACCACATCCCCGAATACCCCGAACTACACTCCGAACTGCTCACCGAAGACCCACTCAGTCTCATCGTGCCCAGTACCTCCACCATCACCTCAATCGAGGAAGCGCACGCACTGCCCTGGGTTCTCGAAATGGAACAGAACACCTCCCGCAGCTGGGCGCTCAACCAGTGCCGCACCGCAGGATTCGAGCCGGTCATCCGCTACAGCGCCAATGACATGATTACGAACTCCAACCTCGTCAAAGCAGGATTCGCCGTCACCATCGTGCCCGGATTCATCCTCTCCTCCCTCTCCACCACCGAGGGGCTACGCATCGTAGAGCTACCCGGCAAGCCCTGCCGCAAAATCTTTACCGCCGTACGCCGAGAGTCCGCCGCCAACCCCGCCATCGCCATGGTGCGCGAAGCACTGCACCACGCGGTCAAGGTAGCATTCGGCGAACACGAAAAGACCGAAACCGTATAGGAAAAATCAGCCGCCACCCATGCCGGCGCGCTAGACGACACAAAGGTCGGGGCCGTTCCCACGAACGACCCCGACCTTTCACCATGCCTTTTTGAACAGGCGCCTATATATAGAGGTATAAAAGCACACAACAGCGGAGCTACTCCCCCGCCGTGCCCCTCCTTCGTAGGAGCCATAGGAGCCAGCTTAACTGCTAGTTCAGCGAAGCCACCACAGCCGGGCTCTGCACCTCGTAGAACGAAGAGGACAAACCGGCTGCCGTCATATCCAGCACAGCGCTCACATGAACCTGCTTCAACGCAGAACCGGCAACACCCGAAGCCACCTGATAATTCAGCTGAACATCCAGGCGATGACCGCGAGGAATAGCGGTACGCAACTCCAGAACATTCTCGCTACCGGCACCAGCCTGACCGGTCTGCTCGCTACGGCGCACCGCATCAAGATTCAGAGCATCCACAGGAGCCACCAAAGCCGAAGCGCCCAGGATACCCGAAGGCAACACCGCCTGACCCGAGGTAACACGAAGAGTCACCGCGGGATTCAACAACAAACCGGTCTTCGGATCCTGCGCGCGAGCGCGCACCATCAGGCGAGTACCCACCGGCAGCGTCGAATTACCCTCGTTAATAATGCTCAGGCGAGTCGGCAAATTCCGGAAAGCAACAGTACGCGCCGGCTGACTCTGCATAGACACAGCCTGCACACCAGACGTTGCCTTCAACTCCAGGCGGATGCACGACTCGTTATAGCGCATCGGCACCTGCATCAGCGCAGAACTCGCCGCGCCACCGTGCTGTCCACCGCCGCCGCGCTGCCCGCCACGCTGTCCACCAGGACGCTGGGTCACCGGGCTCACGCGAGCGCGCTTACCGCCCGAACGAGTTGCCGCCTCCGCAGCACTCACGCCGCCAGCCACGAGGGCAGCCGAAGCGCCCGCAACCTTCAACGCGGTACGGCGAGAAGCGTTCATCAGATTATTCTTAGTCATTTTCTACTCCCCTAAGCCTTCGCGATACGGTACACGCCGCTAATCGTGCCCTGCCACCAGGTGCCGTAACGGTCAATCGTGCCCACCATCTGCAGGGTGTCACCACCGCCAAGCAGCAGGCTCACGTGCTGAGGCAGGCGCTGCTCGTGCATCGTCTTACCGGTTTCCATGTCCAGCGCGACAGCCCACGCGTAGGCGCCATTCGCCAAACCAGCCGGACCGCGGCGACGCTCACAGGTGTAAATCAGCCCGTCGGCGGCGGAATAGCGAGGAACAGCCGAAGAGTACACATCCTTACGATCCCAAATCTTACGCAGACCGCGGTCGGTAATATCCCAACGCTCCATACCGGGAGCAAAAAGCGCGTTCGCAGGCACCGACGGACCGGCGCCCTCCGGGTACTTCGGGTAGGGGTAGCCGTAGGTGCTTGCACCGACCATCGTGTTACCCACACCGATCATGGAGTTCTCAGTGCCAGAGGTACCGGCAGTAAACAGGCCGGCGCTACCGACCTTCGCGCCATTATTGGTGCGGTACACAATGACCGACTCCTGAATATCAGAGTTATCGGTCAGCATCACGTAATCGGAGCCGTTCGGACCAAAGAACGTCGGGGAGGCACCGGAGCCCCACGCGAGCTTACCCGGCTTGCGGGCGCTACCGCGGTCATAGGCATGCCACCATTTGAGGACGGGGGCACCGGTTGCGGTAGCGTTCAGCATATAAATCGCGTGGGAGGTCACCACGCTCACACCCTGCGGGCACGCCGAAATCGAGTTATCGATACGCTCACCAGCAATCGACGCCTTATTCAGACGCATAGAACGAATCGTGCCGCGGGCAGAGTCAATCACCGCAATGTAACCGTTCTTCGTGGCAACCCAAATGCGACCGGACCAGTCGGGCACCAGGCCAACCACAGCGTCATTGGCGCTCTGGGCGAGCATGCGGCTCAGGTCAATACGCTCATCAACTCGGATGCTGCGTCCGTCAGCAGAGTGGGAGAGGCGCAGCAGGCACTGAGAGCCATCCACCAGAACCATGCGGTCCTGCGCGTCAAGGTAGGCATACACACCACCGAGCAGCGCGCCCTTCGGGATGTCCAAGTGGGAGAGCTCGCGGCCGGTATGAGGGTCAAGGATAGAGAGCTTCGGGGTGATGAACTCGCCGTGGGCGAAGACCTGGGTGCAGAGCACCTGAATGAAGCCGTCACGTCCGGCAAGAATCGTCGGGCAGGCGCCGCCGAGCTTCGTGCCGGTAATCTTCCAGTCACCGGCGCCGGGGCCGGCAAGAGGAGTAGCGTCGGAAGACTGGGCATCACCGTGCATGGTGGTAATGCCGGGTGCGCCCAGGTGCGGATTCGCCTGGGCGTTATAGGTGGGGGTCATGGTTGGTTCTTTCTAACGGTGAGTGGCGCACACCTTCAATGGAGTGCACAAATATGCGCTTTCACATGCGCAAACGTTTCACATTGTAGGGTCAGAAAGCAGTTTTTGACGACACTAAAGGACACCTTGAAACATTGTTCAGGCGACGCTTGAGATCTTCACCTGGAAAGCTCTCAGCACTACCCTTTCAGATTCAAAGTGCCCCTTTAACCCATAGCCACGGACTCTCGCACTCGCGGCGATTATTTTTAGCTATTTCTCCATGAGCGCCTTTGCCAGGGCATCATCAAGAACCAAGTCGGTAATCGCACCCGTACGCAACGCACCGCGCAAAGCACGCACACGGTGAATACCGGACGCAACGCAAATACGGCGCGGAATACGAGCCAGCTCCTTCGGAGTCGGACCGGATGCACGCTTATTCAGCTCCAAATCAGCCCAGGAGCCGTCCTCACGCAGAAGAATCGTACACATATCCCCCACAACGCCCAGCTCACGCAGCTGACGCTGCTCCTGCGCCTCAAAATAGCCACCCGAATACACGTGAGAAGGAATAGGTCCACCAAAAGCACCCACGCCAAAAATAGCGAGGTCAACATTCTGCTGGGCATGCAGATTCTTCTGCACGCTACGCTCACGCCACATGGCGGTCTTGGTGTCCGCATAGTCAAAGAACGCGGGAACCGGAAAATGGATAGTCTGCGCATCATAGGCATTCACCAACTGCCCCAGCAAGGAACCCAAGTACGGAATACCCGAATGGTGCGCATTACCGGCGCCGTTCATCTGCACGACAGTCACGCCTTTCAGAGGACGACGCGGCAGATGACGAGAAATCTCAGTCATCGTTGAACCCCACGCCACACCCAGGCTCGTTCCATTGTCAACCAGGGAATCAAGTAGAGCCGCCGCAGTACGGGATACCTGGCTCATGCGGGCAATGGGGGTGGCGTCCGAACGGACATTCACGAGGGTAACGCGCACCTTATAGCGCTCACCGATGCGGCGCTCAAGCTCGCTACGGGCGCGGAAGGAATCATCTAGACGGATCTGCACCATGCCGCTTTCACGAGCACTTTTAAGGAGGCGCGATACAGTGGCGCGGGAGACTCCCAGACGAGCCGCGATAGCATCCATCGTCATGTTGTGGATGTAGTACAGCTGCGCTGCCTCATAGGTATGGTTAGCGCGTTCGTTCATCTGCCACAGACCCCCAGTGAAAATCCGTTCATACTGCTTGGTTATTATTTCACCATTGGGTTTTACTAAATGCAAGATGAAACCCCCACGCCGCACAAGCGGCAATACAGGAAAGAGCAGTACATGAGCTCCCAGCACATTGCACAGCAGTCTCAGCTGACCGCCGAGTCCCGCGCCAAGGCGCTCAAGAGCATGGTCAACGAAGAACTCGACATCTTGGTCGTCGGCGGCGGCATCACCGGTGCAGGCATTGCCCTCGACGCAGCAACCCGCGGTCTGCGCACCGGTATCGTCGAAGCAGGCGACTGGGCTGCAGGCACCAGCGCATGGTCTTCCAAGCTCGTTCACGGCGGCCTGCGCTACCTCTACAACCTCGACTTCAAGCTCGTGACCGAAGCACTGACCGAGCGCGGCCTGCTGCTGAACAAGATCGCACCCCACCTGGTGCACGCACAGCCCTTCCTGTGGCCCCTGAAGATGCCCGTCATCGAGCGCGCATACTCCGCAATCGGCATCGGCATGTACGACACCCTCGCATTCCTCGGTTCCCGCGGCAACAAGGGCGTCCCCTCCCAGCGTCACTTCACCAAGACCGGCACCAAGGCCGTCTTCCCCGACATCAAGGACTCCGCATTCAGCGGCGCAATCCAGTTCTACGATGCACGCGTTGACGACGCACGCCTCGTCATCGACGTCGTCCGCACCGCTGCAGGCTACGGCGCACTGGCTGCATCCCGCACCCAGGTTGTCGGCTTCACCAAGGATGCATCCGGCCGCGTCATCGGCGCAGAGCTGGCAGACTTGGAGACCGGCGAGCGCCTGAACGTACGCGCAAAGCACATCATCAACGCAACCGGTGTGTGGACCGAAGAGTCCGAGTCCCTGGCTAACCCCGATGCAGGCCTGGAGGTTCTCGCATCCAAGGGTATCCACATCGTGGTTCCTCGCGACCGCATCAACGCAACCAGCGGTATCTTCACCAAGACCGAAAAGTCTGTTCTCTTCATCATCCCCTGGCAGCGTTACTGGATCATCGGTACCACCGACACCCCCTACACCGAGGACCGCGAGCGCCCCGTCGCAACCAGCAAGGACATCGACTACGTCCTGATGCAGGCGAACAAGCTGATCGCTAACCCGCTGACCCGCGAAGACATCATCGGCACCTACACCGGCCTGCGCCCGCTGCTGCAGCCCAAGGTAAAGGACGGCGCAGCATCCACCAAGGTTTCCCGCGAGCACACCGTGACCGAGGTTGCACCCGGCATGAGCGCAATCGCAGGCGGCAAGCTCACCACCTACCGTGTCATGGCTGCCGACGCTGTCGACTTCGCGCTGGGCGAGCAGGCTAAGCAGAACCCCTCCGTGACCGCCAACATCGGCCTGGTCGGTGCAGACGGCTACCACGCAATCGCTGCTAACCGTGCACGCTACGCAGAGCGTTACGGCTGGGATGAGGACCGTATCACCCACTTGCTCGAGCGTTACGGCGCGCAGATTGAGGACCTCGGCGCTCTCATCGACGCTGACCCCTCCCTCGGTGCTCCCCTGGCTAAGGCACCCCAGTTCCTGCGTGCAGACGTCGTCTTCGCTGTCCGCTACGAAGGCGCCCTGCACCTGGAGGACGTGCTGGTCCGCCGCGTACGCCTCGACCTCGAGCAGCGCGACCGCGGCCTGGCAGCAGCAGACGAAATCCTCGACATCATGCGTGCCGAGCTCGGCTGGGACGACAAGAAGGTCAAGGAAGAGCGCGACCTCTACGCCGCACGCGTGCAGGCTATCCGCGAGGCGGAGTCCACCTCCACCGACGCTGAGGCATCGGCAAAGATTGAGGCTGTCACCCCCGTGGCACCTCGTGTGAAGCTCTAATCCTTAAAGATTCCACACATACCTTTCGTAACCGATTATTTGGTACGAACCGACCGTTCACCCCTCACCGAGCATGGGTTATCTCATATTTTCGGTGAGGGGTGGACGAGAGGTTAAATAACCGTTTACGATAATCCCCTGCATAAGAAGCAGCGAGCTAAATACAGGGTTAACCCACTGGTACGATCTGCTTCTCATCCAGAAACATCTATCAATTTTTCGTAGCAACCGCTACACATTTCAGCACAGCGTTGTGCCCCGATCCGCCCGTGCGGTGAGGACGCACGGGAATGCGCAAGCAAAGGTTCGCTTGCCTTCCAGACGCTTCGTCTTCAAGGAGCATCAATGTCTCTTCTTGCTTCCGCAGGAACTGTACTTGCAGCCGGCTCTTCCGCTCTCGTGGATGCATCCGGCGCCCCCACCACCCTCGGAATCTTCGCTTCCGAGTTCTTCGGTACCTTCATCCTGATTCTGCTCGGTGCCGGCGTATGCGCCGCAGTGACCCTCAAGAAGTCCTACGCTAAGGACGCAGGCTGGGGTGTTATCACCTTCGGATGGGGTCTGGCAGTGTTCACCGCCGTGTACCTCTCCTTCCATTCCGGTGCACACCTGAACCCCGCAGTGACCGTCGGCCTGGCAACCGCAGGCCGCGACCTGGCAACCGGTGTTCCCGCAACCGCAGGCAACATCGCCCTGTACATCATCGCTCAGATGCTCGGCGCAATGGCCGGCGCAACCGGAGCGTACCTCACCTACAAGAAGCACTTCGATGAGGACCCGGGCGACCGCCTCGGCATCTTCGCAACCGGCCCCGCCATCAAGTCCTACGGCTGGAACTTGCTCACCGAGATTATCGGCACCTTCGTCCTGATTGGCTGGATCATCGCATCCGGTAAGACCCCCGCCCAGACTGGCCCCTTGGCTGTTGCCCTGGTCGTTGTATCCATCAGTATGAGCCTCGGTGGCGCAACCGGTTCCGCTATCAACCCCGCACGTGACCTCGGCCCCCGTATCGCCTACACCTTCCTGCCCATCCCCGGTAAGACCGGTTCCAACTGGTCTTACGCATGGGTTCCGGTTGTTGGCCCAATCATCGGCGCTATCCTCGCAGGCCTGATCGTTCCGGCAGTTCTGCCCCTCTAAACCTCTCTAATACCCCCGTTCTTTTGTTCTAAGGAAAAATCAATGACGACTTCTCTGCACTCCGCAACCCTCAACGTCGAACGCAAGTACATCCTCTCCATCGACCAGGGCACCACCAGCTCCCGCGCGATCCTGTTCAACAAGGCGGGCGAGAACGTGGCTCAGGGCCAGCTCGAGCACGAGCAGATCTTCCCCAAGGCCGGCTGGGTCGAGCACAACGCAACCGAAATTTGGCAGAACGTCCGTAAGGTCGTAGCAATGGCTATGGCAAACGGCGAAGTCAACCACCACGAAATCGCTGCAGTCGGCATCACCAACCAGCGCGAAACCACCGTCGTGTGGGACAAGAACACCGGTGAGCCCGTCTACAACGCAATCGTCTGGCAGGACACCCGCACCCAGGAAATCGTTGAAGAGCTCGCAGGCGAAGAGGGCGTTGGCAAGTACCACGACATCGTCGGCCTGAACCTCTCTACCTACTTCTCCGGCCCCAAGATCAAGTGGATCCTGGACAACGTTGAAGGCGCACGCGAGCGCGCAGAACGCGGCGACCTGCTCTTCGGCAACACCGACACCTGGCTGGTCTGGAACCTGACCGGTGGTGTTGACGGCGGCGTGCACGTCACCGACGTAACCAACGCATCCCGCACCCTGCTGATGGACATCCGCACCCTCGAATGGGATCCGCAGATTGCTGCAGATATGGGTATCCCCATGAGCATGCTGCCCGAGATCAAGTCCTCCTCCGAGGTGTACGGCTTCGGTCGCGCAACCGGTCTGCTCAGCGGCACCCCCATCGCGGGTATCCTCGGCGACCAGCAGGCTGCAACCTTCGGTCAGGCTTGCTTCGAGAAGGGCATGGCGAAGAACACCTACGGTACCGGTAACTTCATGCTCATGAACACCGGCAACGAGCCCGTCTTCTCCAACAATGGTCTGCTGACCACCGTCGCATACAAGATTGGCGATGCAGCACCCGTCTACGCTCTGGAAGGCTCGGTCGCAATGAGCGGCTCCCTGATCCAGTGGCTGCGCGACAACCTGCGCATGATTGAGCACGCTGCAGAGTCTGAGGAACTGGCCACCTCCGTCAAGGACTCCGGCGGCTGCTACGTTGTTCCCGCATTCTCCGGCCTGTTCGCACCTCACTGGCGTTCCGACGCTCGCGGCGTCATCGTTGGTCTGACCCGCTACGTGAACCGTGCACACATCGTGCGTGCGGCGCTGGAAGCAACCGCATTCCAGACCCGCGAGGTTCTGGACGCAATGAACGCTGACTCCGGTGTTGAGCTCTCCGAGTTGCGCGTGGACGGCGGCATGACCGCTAACGAGTTCCTCATGCAGTTCCAGGCTGACATCCTCGGCGTTCCCGTAATCCGCCCGAAGGTTGTTGAGACCACCGCTCTGGGCGCAGCATACGCTGCAGGTATCGCTGTTGGTTTCTGGAGCGGCGAGCAGGACGTTGTGGACAACTGGGCTGAGGACAAGCGCTGGCTGCCCTCCATGGAGCCCGCAGAGGTTGACCGCCAGTACCGCCTGTGGAAGAAGGCTGTCTCCCGCACCCTCGAGTGGGTTGACGAGGACGTTCCGACCGCCTAATCACAGCACCCGTTGCCTAACGGCACGGCCCGCGTACTAGCGACGCCCCGGCTGCTTCTCCCCCGCTATGGGGTTGAAGCAGCCGGGGCTTTTCGCTGTTTTATGACGCTCAATTCAGCGTTTATTGCGGCGTAATTTCTACAAAAATTAGTGCTGGGGTACCGTTGGTTTTTGTAAATTCGGTATCTTCCGCCGGTCACCTGGCGCGGTGTTGTTCGTGAGGTGTCAGTACCGCACAGGACGCGTACGCGACATATTCATGCGCTGTCCTGACAGGAGTCGACGGTTCGCGCTGATACTTATTTACGCTCCTATCACCGTCCGCCGCGGTGCTTCACGTACTGCGGCGGACGGACTTTTATAAGCGGTTAAACAGTTTGTGCCTGACCTTCGTGGTCAGGCACAAACTGTTTACTCGCGTCAAAAACTACACACCGGAGGGGCTGTTCGGCACCGTCGGAAGCGGGATGGTGCGGTCGTCCTCGCCGCTACCTCCGGTACCGCTCTCAGCCGCATCCTGAGGGCGGTTAGTAGCCGCTCCAGTAGAGGCGGCAGGCTGACGATTCGGCATATCCCTCGCCACAATCACACGAGCGGGACGCAAAGTCCGGTCACCCAGAATATACCCTTCCCGCTCCACCGATACCACAGTACCGGCAGGGTAATCGGGCGCAGAAGGAACCACACCCGAAACCTCGTGGATCGCCGGGTCGAACTTACCCACCGCGTCGATGCGCTGCAGTCCGCGAATCTCAAAAATACTGACGATCTCGTCGGCAACAGACTCGCTCAGCGATGCACTCGCGTCCTGATTCAGCAGACGGTCCAGGGCGTTGAGCACATCGCGGAAGAGGGAACGGTACGCCTCTCCGGATGCTCGTTCGTCACGTTCCTGCAGGCTTGCCTGTACAGAACGAATAAGCTGGTTCTTAGCGCCGTCCTCGGCGATGCGCTGCGCAAAACGTTGGTTGAGCTCGGTGAGCTGCTCCAGGACGCGCACCTCAAAGTCTTCAGTCACAAAAGGTGAGGCAGGCTGAGGCGTTTCCTCTTTAGCGGTGGCTGTCACCCCCTCATGCGTTTCCTCGTGCGGGGGCTGTTCTTTAGCCTCGCCGCCAACCGGCCACAGTTCAGGCTCAGGGACGACAGCGTCCTGAGGATCATACGTTGACACGGTCACATCTCCTTTCAAAGTTATCAATGATTGTGGGGTGCTCCCGCTCTGAAACCGCTACGGCTGACAGAGCGGGAGTATGAGGAAGATAGGCGCTCTCCCCTGTGTTCTTTGACGGCTTTCCTTAGCGGCCCAGCCTGCTCAAGCTTCGGATGAAGATACCGAAAATCATCAGGATGACGCCCAGAATTCCCGTTGCAGCTCGAGTGGGGTCATACCCCTGCCCCGTTAAAGCCCTCTGGTTGGTCTTCCAATAGGGCGGGAAGGCTGTGTAGAAAGCAAAGAGAGGAAGAAGGATGAACGTCACCAGCGTCATGTATCCGTTGATCGTGTCGTAAGCAGCCTGGTTTGAAGAGCGGATCGCCCCCTGCAGGAGCGCCCAGATGACGCTCAGGACCAGAGACCCTGCAAAGAACGTAACCACAAAGCGCACCAGCCTTCCGAAGGTAAAGGGACGGCGGCGGGCAAAACGCATGTTCTCTTCAATGTTCCGGTACTTTAGCAGCAAATCGTAGGGAAGCAGATACGCGTCCCGGACCTTTGACAGGCTCGAACGAATCGCCTTCACCTGCTCTTTCGAGTTGATGATGGTTACCCCGTTGTAGATAACGCCGTGGGAGTCTGCCTCCTCCATATGGATGATGGCGTGCAGACGTAACATCTGCGGGTTATCGGGGTACGCGGCAAGTGCGTTATCCGCATCCTGCAAAGCTTCAGCGTGCTGTCCCGCATTCCAACGACTGATGATGAAGTCGCTGATATAGTCGGTGTCCTCCGGTTTCAGAGCCATCAGCTGACGGTTGATCCCCATGACGCGCTCGTAGTCTCCGTCGCGTTGAGCCAGGCTACGCTCCATCATGAGGAGGAATTCCTCATGTTCCGAACCGTAACGGCGTGCCTGCGAAATAGCGTGCATGACATCTCGGCGACGGTTATAGTCCCAGTCGCCCCACAGGTACGCCGCTGCCAGTTTCTCCCACGCCTCAACGTCATCGGGACGAATCCTATGCATTGCCTGCGCGAACTTTACCAGAGAGTTCCAGTTCTCGTTTTCCCAGGCATAGCGCATGTCAGCGCGCAGGCGTTCCTCTTTAGAATCTCCGCTCGCAGAACGAGGCTCCGCATAAGGTCGGGGTGCGGGTCCTCGACGCCTCAACGACTCATCATAAGAGGCACGGGCAGAAGGATTCAGCAGAGTCTGCTCAACCCGGTCAAGCAACTCCAGGCGGTCCTCACCCTCACGCGCCTTGGCGCGTTCAGGGTGGCTGGTCAGGAGGCGGTACCGTTTGCGTTGCTCACGCAACGCTTTCTCCACGTCCTCAGCCGTCGCGTTTTGTGGAAGGCCGAGAACCTCATAAAAATTCTCAGTAGTCATAGGTGCTCATATCTCACCGGTGTTTCATCACCGGTGGTAATGGGTAGCGGGAGGCTAGTTCACCTCCATGCCGCCGATCTTGCGCTGCGCCTCCTGCACTTCTTCGGGTCGCAGGTTAGCCACACGCTCAATATTGAAAGAGCCGAGAGAAGCATTCGCGGTCAGGTCAATCACCTCAACACGAACCGTCTGGTCCACGTCGTAGGCGTAGATGACCTTCAGCGGCGCACCCTTCGGGTAGGCGGGCAGGGAAAGCTCACCGGTACCAACAACGGTCACCAGCTCGGGGTCGCGTTCCTCGCCCTGAGTGACCTTAATGTCCAGGGCGTTCTGGCCGTCGAGCAGGGTTCGGGTGTTCTGTTCGTGGGTGCAGGGAACCTTGGTGTTACGCGGAATCACCACATGGTTAAAAGTCGAACCGTCGGCGTTGTAGAGGATAATGCCCAGCGCCTGGCTGGTCACGTCGCTAATCTTGACGCTACCGCCCAGGAAGCCCTCCACGGTAGCCTTGGAGCCAACCTGCTCCGTGCTGACCTCCACGTCGCCAGCCAGGGTTGCCTGAACTGCAGCGCCGAGAGCGACCGCCTCATCAGGGTTGATATCGAGCTCAGGGGTCTTACCGGAGATACTCTCCACCAGGGTTCGAACCGCAGGCATGCGAGTCGAGCCGCCCACCAGCAGCACCTTATCGATATCAGCCCAGGTCAGCTTCGCCGCGCTCAGAACGTCCTCGAGAACCTCCTGGGTACGGTTCAGCAGGCTGACCGTGCACTCCTCAAACTCCTCACGAGTCAGCGGCACACGGTAGTGCTGGCCCTCAGCAGAGAACTGCACATTCGTCTTCGGAACAGTCGACAGCGCCTTCTTCGCAAATTCAGCCTTCTCACGCAGCGCGGCGGTGAGGGAAGGATCTTCCAAAGCGTCCGGGGCGCCCTGCTCCATCAGACGCTTATTCAGGTATTCCATCAGGGCGTTATCGAAATCGAAACCACCCAGGTTACGGTCACCGTCAGTAGCCAGAACCTCAAATTCGGTGCCGCTAATCTTCAAAATAGTGACGTCAAAAGTGCCACCACCCAGGTCGTACACCAGCACGGTGCCGTTGGCGTCAGCTTCCACACCGTACGACAGGGCTGCAGCGGTCGGCTCGTTCAGCACACGCAAAACATTCAGGCCAGCAATCTGACCCGCGTGGGCGGTAGCGGTACGACGTGCATCATCAAAATAAGCGGGCACGGTGATGACAGCGTCGGTTACCTCTTCGCCCAGGGCAAGCTCAGCGTCTTCCTTCAGACGCTTCAGGATAATTGCAGAAACTTCCTCAGCGGTGTACTGGGTACCCGAAGAAGCATCAAAACGCCAGGTCGGGTCGCCAATAAAACGCTTGACGTACTGGACAATGTCCTCGGGGAACGCTGCTGCCTGGCGCTTCGCCTGCTCGCCAACCAGAGGCTCATCCGCGCCGCCGAAGGACTGGAAAAGCACCACGGAGGGGGTGACGGTGTCGCCTTCTTTGTTGCGAAGCACCTCAGGCACACCCGTAGGACGAACCACCGAAACTGCAGAGTTCGTGGTTCCCAGGTCAATACCAATTGAAATACCCATAAGTCATTCTCTTTCTAGTCGTATGCTTGCTGCGGCAAAATACCGCAGATGTATATGTGAGTTAGCGTTTCTGGTTATGTCTTCGATAGCCGGCGTCCACGCTACGGCGTCGCAATACCGTTTCAGGGCTACGTCAACGGTTCGGCTCGTTTCAGCCCGTACCACCACGGCACAGGAGGCGCCAACGGAGAGTTCTTCTTCGCACGCTTCACGAAGGCTCGGTCGTCAGCCCATCGGGAGGGGAAGGCCGCCGCCATGAATACGTACGGGAACAAGATGACCTGTACAAGGTCCTTGATCCACACAGATACCGCGATGTCAGCCGGAATTGCGCTCAAACCAAGTAGCTCCACAAGCTGCGGAAGGAAAAGGTAATTCGCAAGGAAAAGCGTGACCATAGCCCCCATGAGGGTCAGGCGGCTCCTGCGTCGTCGGGCGGCAGAGACAGCTCCACGAACCTCCTGAACAGCCTGCTCAAGTTCAGCAAAACCGTTCAGAGGCAACCTCTTCAGCTGGGACAAACGCAACTGGGCTAAACGAACCTGGGCAGAACTCACCAGCAGGCCCAGCGGCGAGCGCGACGTGGCGTACGGGTTGGGCCCGGCAAAACCGCCGTACGTGCAACGGTAGACGTCGTACAGCAGAGCCCATGCGTACGCCTGAACAATCGCCGCGTCACGGCGACCGGACTTGTACTCTTCACGCGCTTCACGTATCGCCTCACGGGTATGCCCGGCCCCTGCCTGCTGCACTATCGCCTGTGCTGCTTCCAGCTGCTGGGGGTCCGAGTCCCGCCTCTCGAGCTGAGGAAGAATGCGGTACGGAGTCCTCCAGGGCTCGTTCGGAGCGGGGGTACGCTGAGCCGGAGCCTCTTTCTTCGGCTTCTCCTTCTTCCGAGATGCCCTACGTTTCTTCGGCTTTTCTGGCTTCTGACTCTTCTGAGAAGGCTCAGGTGCAGCGGGGACAACCGGAGGCTGGTTAGGAACAGCTTGAGTCGGGGGTGTCGTCGCCGAAGGATGCGGCGCATCCGGCGCGTCAGGCACACGCTGACGCAAACGCTCTAGCTCCCGCTCGTGCTCTTGCTCCTTGCGGCGCATCTCCTGCCGCAAACGTTCCATCTCACGCCGCATCTGCTCGGCCTGTTGCTGAGCGTCAAGGGCCTGCCGTTGCGGGTCCTCATTCGGTTGAACGGGTACAGTTTGTTCAGCCCCTGCGCTTCCACCGGCCGGGGCTGTCGGGGAGCTCTGAAGATTCGCGTCGTAGGCCGCACGAGACTGCTGATCCAGCAGGTGCTTCTCTGCCTCAGCGATCAGCTGCATCAGTCGTTCGCTCTCGTGACGCTTTTCTGCGTTCGGGTGATTCGCGCGTGCCCGGGCAGAACGACGCTTCTGAACGATTGCCTCACGCACCTGTGCTTCGGTTGCGTTCGGTTCAATCTCCAGGATTTCGTAGTAATTCTGCATGACGATAGCTAGTCCTCATCGCTTTCTCGTCGGTCTTCGTAGACGTTTTATGGACGGTTTATGTAGGGGTGCTTGAGGCCCGGTACCGAGCCTCAAGCTATAGGGCTGTTCTTCCGCCCCGACAGGTATACCGCTACCCGTCACCTACATGATGGTCATACCGCCAATTCGTTTCTTCGATTCCTCCACCTGAGCTTCCTTCAGATTCGACACTCGCTCGATGCTGAACGTGCCCAGAAGGATTCCGGAGGTCAAGTCCTTCACCTCCGCATGAATAATCTGATCGCGATCGTAGCTATAGGTGATGGATAGCGGTGCGCCCTTGGGGTAAGGCGGCATGCGAAGGGTCGCTTCACCTACGAGAGTGACAAAATCCGGGTCCCTGTCATCGCCCTGAGTCACACGGAATTTGACCTCGCTCTGGTAGTCGTAGACGGTCTTTACGGTAGTCGTCTCGTTCGCAGGCAAAGGAGTATTACGGGGAATGATGATGCTGTTGATCTCGTCCTTCTCGTTCTCGTCCAGCACCAGCACGCCCAGTCCCTGACTCGTCACATCCTGCACACGCACCGGAGCGCCAATGTAACCTTCAACCGCTGAGCGGCCGCCAAGGTATCCGACGGTCTCCTGGCTTTCCGGCGCCAGAAGTGCCGCCTGTACCGCGGCACCGAGGGCCACAGCTTCATCAGGGTTAATGCTCGTGTCAGGCTCTTTCCCGCTCAGAGTCTTCAGCATTGCGCGCACGGCAGGAACACGGGTAGACCCACCAACCAGAAGCACACGGGAGATATCCGACCAGCCCAGACGCGCTGATTCCAGGGTGTCGATGACCAGGTCACGCGTACGGCGCAGAAGACGCTCAATGCGTCGTTCAAACTCAGCTCGTTCAATAGTGACGCGGTACGAGGCGTTCCCGGTAGCAATCTGCACGGTAGCAGTTGGTGCCGAAGACAGGGTCTTCTTCACCTGTTCCGCCTGCTCACGCACCACGTTAAGAGTGTTCAGGTCGTCGAGGCAGCTGGGGCCTCCCTGTGAACGGACCCGCTCATCAATCATGAGCTGCAGTTCGCTGTCGAAGTCATAACCGCCCAGTCGGCGGTCACCGTCCGTCGCCAGAACCGTGAAATCACCGCCTGAAACGTTCAGGATGGTCACGTCAAAGGTGCCGCCGCCCAGATCGTACACCAGGACAGTCTCGTGGGTGTTACCCCTGGTAGAGACACCGTAGGCGAGCGCCGCAGCCGTGGGCTCGTTCAGCACGCCCAGCACGTTGAGCCCAGCAATTTCGCCGGCGTGGCGGGTCGCTAGGCGGCGTGCATCGTCAAAGTATGCAGGCACGGTGATTACCGCGTCCGTGACGGGGACATTCATCTGCATCTCGACGTCTTCTTTCAAGCGACGCAGAATCATTGCGGAGATTTCCTCCGAGGTGTAGCTGGAACCCGTAGCCGAGTCGAAACGCCAGCTGGACTCGCCCATGTACCGCTTAACGTGCTGAGCGACATCTGAACCAACACGGCTTGCGTGCTGTTTTGCTTGAACGCCAATCAGGGGCTCGTCACCAGCACCGTAGTCCTGCAGCAGGACTACAGAAGGGGTCGTATTTGCCCCATCGCGGTTTCGCACAATCCGCGGCACGCCGGTGGGATCCACCACAGCAGCAGCGGAGTTGGTTGTGCCCAGGTCAATTCCGATGGCAATTCCCATCGTTTTTCTCCATCCCTCGTCGAGTAGTGTTTTTCACGGAACGCCGCATCTCTGAGGCTCCGTATAGGTTGGCTCCGTATAGGTTTAGAAGGTCGTATATGAGTCCCTATTCATGAACGCACCGTGACCAGTTGTGTAGTCCCAGCAGGTCACGCCCTTTTCCGTCGCGCCACAGACAATGTTCCCGCTGTACACGCTGGTGTTATACAGCAGCACAGCGTCAGTCTGGGTAAAGGTTTCAGGGGTTTCGTGAGAGGTCAGGCGTGCTTCTTCTGCGGTGAAATCGATCCACCAGAGGGGCTCGCCATCGGCTGCTACTCCGTAGGGCTTATCGTCGTAGTAGTTCACAATTCCACACCCAAATTTTCCGTCGATATTCTGGCAAATAATATTGCCTGTCGGAGAGCGGAAAATCGGAGCGGTCAGCCCGTTACGGGTCGTTGAAGAAAGCAGCTCAACAGCACCGGAGGGGATGCGCTTCTCCCCTGCTCCGGGGTATGCATCGGCAGGGATTTTCCCCTTCTTGGGGGTGCTCGAGGAGCTGAACTGGATGCCCCGGAATAGGTTCTCTACGAATCCTCCGCCGCTACCATCGGGGTGTGTGTACCCCCAGATGTTTCCGCATCCGGTCAGCAGGCAGGCTAGAGTAATGGCCAGCGTGGCACCCACGCCACGGCGAGGCTGCTTCTTCTTGTTGTCAACGTTCATTGTTCTTCCTTCCTGTAAGGGCTCCCGTAGAGCCCGGCTAGTGTGCCGGGCTCTACGACTGGCAAACGGTACGGCTGGCAAACGGTTACGCGCCCCAGGGTAGTACCCCGCGGCGGGCCTTCGTCAGAGCGTCACGTGCATCCGGGTCGGTTTCCATCTTTTCTTCAAATGCTCGGTACTGGTCGAGCACCATTGCGTCAATGACTTCACGTTCACGCGAGCCGAAGATGGGAGTAGGTAGCTGCTCTTCCAGGCGGCGAAGGACTGCCTGAGAAATAAGCATGGTGCCTTCCGTCTTGTAGAGGTAGGGCAATGCGTAGCCCACGCGGAGTACCGTCACCGGCAGTCCCCATTCGTAATGAATGGTGAAGGCGAGGTTCTCGGTCTGCTCAGCGACCTCATGGTCGAACGTACCGCTCTGGAATTTTGCCGGATGCGATACATCGTAGGGCGCGCCGGGTTCGCATTCTACGCATCGACGGTAATACTCCGAGAGAGGGATTGGCTGCTCGTAGAGCTTGCCGTCGGTGCGGTAGGTTGCGGTCGAGCAGGGGGTCTGCTCGTATCGTTCGTCGTAGTCCAGCGCGCCGGTCTCAAGAATGATAACCTTCGGGTTGTACGCGCTAAGTTGCGTCAACAGGCTGTTGAGGGCTTCGTCCCGCTGGATATCAGGCACCTGCCCGTAAACAAGCACGAGGTGATGGTCAGGGGTTACCCCCTCCTCACCGGGCAGGAGCATGTGCCGGATGCGCATCTCCAGCGCTTCGTCGCTCTCGTAGAGTGCCTTATTCATCTGGTCTACGCGGAAGGATCGTTCCTCAGGCGCCATCAGGGCGACGGTACGCAGGGGCTGGCAGTTTGTCCAGCGGCTGTCCTTCGGGCCGCGACGGTAATCCACCAGACCGGGGTACACGCCAAATACAACGGTGCATTCGGCTCCTTCAGCCAGTTCCTGGACCATCTGCTGTGAGTTCATCTCCTGTTCTATGTTCTCGGAAGCGGATGCTTCGTCCTCAGCCGCGTTTTTGATGTCTACCTGAATATTGGGGTTGCGGGTGGCCTCGTACCATTGGGCGTTCGGGTCCTTCGAGAAGGTTGAGGTTCGGTACGCTATTTCGCCGTATGCCTCGAACTCGATTGCCACGCGGGTTGCTAGTTCGAAATCCCAAATAATTCCTTGGACGACATCCACATCAATCGGTAGCTCTTCGACCTGGGGATATTCTTCTGCCGCCTGAATACGGTTCGTCTGCCAAGTGGTAAGAGCGTGGCTTCCTGCAGACATCTGGTAGGTCATTTGGTAGAGCGCTTCAACCGACTGAATGTCCTGCAGCAGTTCTTCGCCGAAGGGGAAATACTCCGTTTCACGCAGGTGGTTCGTCAAAATCCACAGCATGTGCGATGCACCCCAGACGTGAGGTCCCATACCCAAAATCTGCGGAACACTAATGCGGTAGATATAGACATTCAGGGTGCTCTTATTCCCAAATACCTCAGCGATTTCCTCAGCGCTCAGAGAGGAACCGATTTCCGGGGTGGATTTGATGAGCTCGTTGCCTTCAATGCAGGGGGTTTTACCGCGGCCATCTGCGGGAAAAGCCGAGTGATCCTTCCAGAAGACGCGGGGCTTGAACGAGCTGTGCAGGCTGAGGTTAACGATCTCTTCACGCTGCCCCTTAGCGGTGCCGGGCGCGCCCTTCATCGGCACAGAATAGGTGGTGAATGATTCGTAGCCGGGCCCCAGCTTCTCATTGGCTACCCCGGTAAAGTGGGAGGCCAGCACGTACACCTTAGTACGGTTCCAAGTTTCGGCGGCGCGCAGTTTCGAAGCAAAAAGGGCGAGCTTGGCGTAGAACCCCTGGGGGTTCTTATCCGGTGCGTCACCGGTTACCAGGTACAGTCGAGGTGTTCCGTACAGGCTGGATAGCGCGTACTTCTGATTGACAGGACCAAAGTCTGCTCCCATCACCAGGTGACATACGGGAGGGTTCAGAGGAGGTACCGAGTAGAAGGGGGAAAAATCAAACCCCAAGTCTACGGTCCGGCATTCGGAGGCGCTCAGGTGTAGCGCCTCCACGGCGAGAGAGGCGTTCGTCGGTTGCCCTGCTGAGTCGTTCAGTCCCAGGAAAAGAGCCGCGTAAGCGTTCTTGGCAGCGTGCGGGTTGTTAAGTTCAAGGGTTCCGCATTGATCGTGGGCACGGTATCGGTCACGGAAGTAAGCAGAAACGCGCTCAGCGCTCCCCCAATCGCCGGTGAAAGTCGTCATCTCGATGGCTCTCCTCATTATGACGGTACCGTCGCTGGCATCATCATATGTCGTATGGGTGTGGTTGTGTTCAGTGTCTTAATCATGCCACAGGTCATCTTCACCGAGTGACCTGTATCGTCATCTACTCCTCTGCTGAGACAGTTATTCATATGTTGTGTGGGGTTGATCTAACAGCGTTTGTTTGCCTTTGATGTCCACTTCAAGCGCCGTATCATAGATATATAGGCTTATTGATTCTATTCTGGTCGCCGAAGATGGCGGTTGGTTATGCATCTGGCACCTTCCGGTGGTCGTGAGAACGGAGAGAGGCTCCGTTGGAAGGAGGGAGCGGGTTTCCCGCACCGATTATGGTTGATGTCCGTCGCCGCAAGCTTGCAATTATTGCTATGAACGTTTCGGTTCTTGCAGCTGCTCTCTCCTGGCTGTTGGTGCTCTTCTCTGTCATGTATTCTCCCGCAGCTGTACCGTGGGCTCTGGGCGTTGCTATCGTACTGACTGTGATTGGCGCCTACGCGCTGTACCGCTACTACTCCAAGTACTCGCACGTGCTCCCGAACGAGGACCCGGACGCACACGATGTGCTCGGTCACGACCTGCACTCGACCCACCTGCCGCACCTTCACCACACGGAGGGCAATCCCAACGGAGCAGCTGCTAAGTAGCGTGCCTGCCATCCCCTAGACAGCATAAATGTGCCGCCTCACCGGTACCGGTGAGGCGGCACGTTTGCATTAAAATCGCGGTTCAGAGTCCGACCCTACACTCAAGATTATTTCTGGTTTGAGTCAGTGCTCCGCTGCGCTTCAGCTTCGGCTCTGGCTAGTTCTAGTCTTTTGTTCTCTTCGACGATCAGAGCGTTATATTTCCAGCCGGGGATTCGCTCAACAAGCCACCCAACCCAGAGGAGCGCAGCGGTAATGAGAGCGACAGGAATCAGGTAAATGAGGGCTCTCGGGTCCCGGGTGTGGTCTGAGCCAAGCACGGTGAGTTCCCATAGCAGAAGGACTGGTGCCGCCATGGAAGGCATCACTATAAAAAGGATGAGGGCATAGTAAATGCCCATCTTGCTACCGGGTTTACCTCTATTTATACGAGCCTGGGTAACGGCTCTCTCCAGGCGTTTGTATTCCTCTAAGGTTTCGCCGTCTAGAAGCGAATCGTTAGGGATCTTGGCCATGACGTACCGTACGGCTTCTAAATCTGAGGGCGAGCAAATAAAGATATGTCCCTGGGACGTAACGGTATATTCTTTCGCGATGTCGAGGCACGCCTGCGCGTAACGGTTATTGAGCTCTCGGCTCTCCGGGTTTTCTTTGAGTTGCCGGCGGATGTCTTTCAGATCTTCCATGTTTCTCCTTGCAATTTCAGTCGTCGTTGAACCCAACGTTGGGGCACGAGAAACACAGGTCATCCCCCACCCGGTGCGGGGTGGAGAAGCCGGAGTATTGAATTGCGGTGTATCGGTGTGTACTTCACAGAATGCCAGGTCTTCGGGCTCAATCAAAATTGGCGGGACCTCGTGAGAGGCGTAACCGGCGATGTGTATATCTCGTAGCGGTTAGTTATAGACAAAACCCGCCGCGGGTACGGTACGGAGGCGCGCCTCCCCTATGATGGTTGAAAGGGGTATTTACCCCTATACATCATCTGCAGTACACGCCCACGAGCCTACGAGGAAGAGCATGACCAAAGCGACCGATTCGCCGCAGCCGCCGGAAGCGCTCTCGCGCTGGTACACGCGCTATGCAAGCCCCGTGGGCACGCTCTACATCGCCACCCGTGCGGATGCGCTTGTCGGCATTTGGTACGAGGACCAGGCGCATTTTCCGCTCCCCCATGAGCTCGGTGAACTAATCGAGAATCCCGTCACCTACCTACGGGAGCACGGCGCTGCAGAAGGTGAAGAGCCAGCCGATGAGTATGCTGCGGCGCAGCTGCTGTCCCGCGCTGAGGTGGAGCTCTCCGAGTACTTTGAGCGCAAGCGCACTTCTTTTACGTTGCCCCTAGATCCTGAGGGCACCGATTTTCAGCTGATTGTATGGGAGCATCTGAAGACTGTTCCTGCTGGGTACACCACGACCTACGGTGATATTTCGCGAGCGGTCGGCCCCGGTGCCCCCGCGCAGGCGGTGGGTCAGGCGGTTGGCCGTAACAAAATTTCCATTATGATTCCTTGTCACCGCGTTATTGGTGCCGATGGAAGCCTCACCGGTTATGCCGGCGGTGTTGAGCGTAAACAATTCCTCCTTGATTTGGAGGAGCCGGAAGAGGTGCGGGAGGCGCGGCTCTTCTAGCGCCTGCCGGCTAGTCTTCGAAGCTCATGACGGGATAGGGTATGCATCGGATGCGTATCCCGCCCTTTTTCGTACCTGTTTTCGGTTTCGATGCTCTGCAACACGACACAAAATCGAATATAGTTGCGACTCAATCATAGAAGAGCTACTGTTTAAGTAGAACATGATTCCGAAACACTCGGATCGGCTCAGCAATCTCAGAGAGGAGAAACCGTGACCTCGCAACCTACTATTCCCGCCGACCCCCTCGAAAACGCCCCGAGCTACCCCACGTGGGTGACCGATGAGCTTCTGCGCGACTACTACGACACCGAATGGGGCATGCCCGTCACCGATGAACGAGGACTCTTCGAAGCCCTGAGCCTCGAGGCTTTTCAGGTGGGGCTCTCGTGGCGCACGATTCTTGCCCGCCGAGAGGCATTCCGCCGCGTTTTCGAGGGTTTCGACCCCGAACGCGTGGCTGCGTTCACCGACCATGATGTTGCGCGGCTCCTCCAGAATGAAGACATTATCCGTAACGAGAGGAAGATTCGCGCGGTCATCTCCAATGCACGGCTGACCCTGCGGATGCGCGAGCTTGCCGCAACGCCCCGTGACGCCTCCACGGAGGATATTCGTCTTCCCCTTATCGCGCCCTCTTCTACCCCGGCCAAAGAGGATAGCAGCGAGGCGGCAGACACTCGCCGCCGTCGGGTTCGCACCCTGAGCTTCGAGGATCTGGAACGGATGCGCGAGCGCACCCTCAGCGACGGAACACGCGTACCGGCTGGCTTGCCCGCGTGGCTGTGGTCTTTCGCGCCGAGCAATACTATCGCGCCGCATACCCTGCAGGATATTCCTACCGATACGCCCGAGTCCGCGCTCCTCGCCAAGTCTTTTAAAGCTCTGGGCGGGGTATTCCTGGGCCCGGTGACCGCGTATGCGCTCATGTGTGCGGTCGGCATGGTGGACGCTCACCTGGTGGGTTCGCATCGGCGCGGCTGTTCGGGGCTCTTTACCTAAGACCCCTCGCCCTAAGCTCCCCTCGCTCGGCGTGCTCGCACCCAAGAGCATAGAAAAGCCGCGCGCCACTTCGTAGAAGTAAGCACGCGGCTTCTATACGTTGAGATGTTCCGCTCTGAATTAGATCGTCACAGGATTAGATCGTTACAAAGAGGAAAATCAGCGCCAGCAGCGGCGGGGTCAGCTGAATCAGCGCCGGCTTGCGCTTATCCGGAGAGGTGAGGAACAGGTAGGCACCGGCAACCGCCATGGAGCCCAGACCTGCGAACATGAGCGCCACGCCCACCTGCGGGGAGCCGAACCAGAATGCGAGCAGACCAGTTGCGGCGATCCAGGCGAGCATCAGGTTGTACAGGCCCTGGTTTGCCGCCATCTCCTTGGTGGATTCAGCGAATTCTTCGGTCATTCCGAAGGTTTCGCGGCCCTTGGGCTTGGTCCAGAGGAAGGATTCAATAATCCAGATGTAGACATGAATAGCTATAGCAATAAAGGCAAAGACAGTAGTAATCGTTGCGAGCGCCTGCATTGTTTTTCCTTAAGCAGTAGGTGTTCTATGAGGCGCCTGCCCGTTCTTTCTTCTGGAGCACAATCTGTGGTGATGCGCAGAATGATGCAGGAGCAAGCACAAGAAGTAATTCTACGCCTCTTCCCGGTCTGTTGGAACTTCCTGAATATACGTGAAACCCCTCGAATCGTCTTCTGCAGAGAAAATTGCAGGGTTCTCATCGAGGGGTTTCTACGCAGGGTTACGCCGAATCCGGTATCGGTCTTTAGCCCATCATGAGCGACAGAGCGAAGGACCAGACGCAGACCAGGCCCAGCAGAATAGCGCTGTACTTAATGGACATGGAGGTAATCTTCGATTCCTCACCGGCGCTATTTACTGCCGCCGCAGCGATTGCGATGGACTGCGGGGAGACGATCTTACCCATCACGCCACCGGCGGTGTTTGCGGCGACGAGCAGGGTCGGGTCAACAGCAATCTGGGCTGCGGTGGTGGACTGCAGGCCCGCGAAGAGCACGTTAGCGTTCGTCACGGAGCCGGTCACGAACACGCCAATCCAACCGATAATCGGGGACAGCAACGGGAAGACCGGGCCAGCTGCCGCGAGCGCGAGCGCAATGGAGGTGGTCATACCGGCGTGGTTCATCACGTTTGCGACGGACATGACCAGGCAGATCATGAGGATCGGCATCTTCAGCTGGTTCCAGGTGCCGCCGAGTTCTTCAAAGGCTTCACCCCAGCTAATCTTCGAGGTCAGCACGGTAATCAGTGCTGCCACCAGAATTGCGGTACCGGAAGCACCAAGGATGTTCCAGGAGAACATCGCGGTCACGGTCTTACCGGCGCCGGTGACGATTGCCTCGTGAATGCCGGGGATGGGGAACGCCAGGGTTGCGGCACCAAGCGGACCGGTGGTTGCGAACACGGGCTTGAGCGCGGTGGACCAGAGCAGGATGGTTGCGGAGAGGAAGATGAAGGGGCTCCACGCCTTAACGATCTCGCCGCCGGTGTGCTTGACGCCCTGCTGCGCCTGAACTTCTTCGAGGCTGGGAGCGGTAGGTTCACGGTAAATGTGCTTGGGCTGCCAGGAACGCATGACGAGTGCCAGCGCTACCAGGGACAGCAGCGGCGGGATGATGTCGACCAGTTCGGGCGAGCCGAGCAGTATCAGGATAGCTGCCTGACCGCCGGAGAAGATCACGCCGGTCATGAGCGCTACGAGACCGACTTCGCGGATGCCGCGCATACCGTCCTGGATTGCGACCATCAGCAGCGGCACGAAGGCGACGAAGATCTGCAGTACCGGTACCATGCCTGCGGACAGGTGTGCGGTGTCCAGGCCGCCGACCTTAGCTGCGGTGGTCACGGGGATACCGATAGCACCGTATGCGCCGGACGCGGCGTTGGCTACCAGCGCCAGCATGGATGCCTTGAGGGGGTTGAAACCCAGAGATACCAGCAGTGCAGCAGAGATAGCGATCGGGATGCCGAAGCCTGCCGCGCCTTCGATGAAGCCGCCGAAGCAGAAGGCAATCAGCAGCACCTGGATGCGCTGGTCGTTTGAGATGGAGGAGACGGAGGAGCGCACGATATCGAAGTTACCGGCGCGCACGGCGATGCGGTAAAGCCACACAGCCATCAGCACAATCCAGCCGATGGGCCACATGCCCGAGAGGAAGCCGGAGAGGATGGAGCCGGCACCTGCGGTGATGGGCAGGCCGAAGACGGCGCAGCCGATGATGAGGGTGGTGCCGAGGGTCAGCAGTGCTGACTTGAGGCCGCTGAGTTTCAGGACGGTCAGGCCCAACAGGAAGAGGATGATGGGTACTGCTGCGACCAGTGCGGAGAGCACCGGTGAGTTCAGCGGGTCGTAGGTTTGCTGCCACATAGGGCGGGTGGTCCTTTCGGTCTGTGTGTATTAGCGGTCGCTTCTTCCGGTACGGCGCCTGCGCTGTATGGAAGCGTTAGGCCGCATAAAAACCGATGGCCCCGGTCCTTGCGTCGTGGAGGGGTCCATCGGTGAAGCGTGATGGTCTTGAGCTGCCGGGCGTTTGGTTGTATGACGTGGCGATATGCCGAGGCCATATACCGGGGCCATATACCGGGGCCATAT
>NZ_KV810755.1:0-24135 GCF_001812895.1 Rothia sp. HMSC069C04 | reverse complement strand
ACCGGGGCCATATACCGGGGCCATATACCGGGGCGCGGCGGCGGTGAGCGGGACCCTTTCCCTCTCACTAGGTGCTCTTGACTTTATCTGTCTAAGCTAACAGGTCTTCTCCGAGACTTCAGGATAGGGCGACCTTAAGTGTGCACAAATGAAACTTATGTGCATAATTGCGCTCCTTAGCCGCGAATCTCCTCCCCAGCGCACAAAACACAGAAATGCGAAAACCCCCTCCTACCGAAGTAGAAGGGGGCTTTTGCTAAACCGTGTCGCGGGTACCTCACCTTTCAGAGAAGGTAGGTTACACGCATCAGGTACTCACACTGTTTACAGGCCGACCAGGGACAGGACGTAAACCCAAACACAGGTGATAGCCAGCAGTGCTGCACTGTACTTGATCGCCATGGAGGTAATCTTGGATTCCTCGCCGGAGCTGTTCACAGCAGCCGCTGCAATTGCGATGGACTGCGGGGAAACAATCTTCGCCATCACACCACCGGCGGTGTTAGATGCAACCAGCAGGGTCTGGCTGACGCCAATCTGCTGTGCGGTGGTAGCCTGCAGGCCAGCGAAGAGGATGTTGTTGTTCACCACGGAGCCGGTCACGAACACGCCAATCCAACCGATGATCGGGGACAGCAGCGGGAAGATAGCACCCACAGCGGCAACAGCCAGTGCGATGGAGGTAATCATACCCGCGTAGTTCATGACGTTAGCAACGGACATGACCAGGCAGATCATGAGGATCGGGGTCTGCAGCTGCTTCCAGGTTGCGCCGAGTTCCTCGATAGCCTCGCCCCAGCTAATCTTGGAGGTCAGGATGGTGATGATGGTAGCCACCAGAATTGCGGTACCGGATGCGCCCACAATGTTCCAGGTGTAGGTCACGTCGATAGGCTTGGGGGTTGCAACAATCGGTGCCGCCTGCGAGATGCTCTGGTGCAGCCAGGGCAGGGGGAAGGAGATGTTGGTGAAGCCGAGCGCGCCCTTAGCAGCGAAGAGGGGCTTCAGAGCGGTGGACCAGAGCAGAATCACGACGGACAGGTAGACGAAGGGGCTCCAAGCCTTGAGGATTTCGCCGCTGGTGTGCTTGACGCTCTGCTGCGCCTGAACTTCTTCCAGGGAGGGAGCGGTGGGCTCGCGGAAGATGTGCTTGGGCTGCCACTTCTGCATGACCAGTGCCAGAGCGACCAGTGCCAGCAGCGGCGGGATGATGTCAACGAGCTCGGGGTTACCCAGGGTTGCGAGCAGAACGGACTGGCCACCGGAGTAGATAACGCCGACCATGAGAGCTACCAGACCGACTTCGCGGATACCGCGCAGACCGTCCTGAATAGCGACGAGCACCAGGGGGATCAGGCCTGCCATGATCTGGATAACCAGGACCATTTCGATGGACAGACCGTGCAGGTCCACGCCGCCGCGGGTTGCTGCGGTGGTCACGGGGATACCGATAGCGCCATATGCACCGGAGCTCACGTTAGCAATCAGGGCGAACATTGCGGCCTTGAGCGGGTTGAAGCCCAAGGAAACCAGCAGTGCGGCACAGATAGCAATCGGAATACCGAAGCCTGCAGCGCCTTCAAGGAAGCCACCGAAGCAGAATGCAATCAGCAGCATCTGGATGCGCTGGTCAGTAGAGATGGACGAGATGGAGGAGCGAACGATTTCGAAGCCGCCGGAACGCACGGAAATGCGGTAGAGCCACACTGCCATGAGAACGATCCAGCCGATGGGCCACATGCCCGAGAGGAAACCGTAGAGGATGGAGCCTGCACCTGCGGTGACGGGCATACCGAAGATGCCGCAACCGATCACGAGTGCGAGCGCCAGGGAGATGACGGCAGATTTAATACCGCTGAGCTTCAGGACGGTGAGGCCCAGAAGGAAGAAAATAATCGGGACTGCTGCCACGAGTGCAGAGAGGGCACTCGAGTGTAGCGGGTCGTAGACTTGCTGCCACATGATTGTATTGCGTTCCTTTCCGCGCCCCGAGGGGCGGGATCGAGTTGTGCCGTAAAACCTTCCCAGCGACGCTTGTGGCGGCGTGTGTGCCGTGTGTTGCAGGTGCGTGCACCTAGCTGTTTTATGCGTTATGGGCGCTATCCTCTGGGGATATATGCCTTCACTTGGGTTCGTGTTGGTTTTGCGGCTATGAAATTCAGTGTGTATGAAGTCGTGTTTTAGTCACAGAAACCTAAATATTCCTTGATTTGTCAAGGGAAATTCAGTGCCAAAGCTAAAATTTCTGACCGCTAAAACGCGATTCCTTGTGTACCCAATGTACCACCCATCACCCACAAAATCGGGCATATTCCAACATTTAGATCGAAGCTCATAATTGCACACTAACCTAAAGACCCACCGCTTTACAGGTGCAATGCCGGCCCCTCCCCCGCCATCCCAAGGAAGAGAGCGCCCTTCAGTGCTTCCAGCCGTGTATTTGGCACCGACTCCCGTATTTCCCCATCCAAGCAAGCAAAACAAAAACCACTAAACGGCATACAAAAAGCTCCGGAAGGAAAAACCTTCCGGAGCTTTATCTGTCGGGTTGACAGGATTTGAACCTGCGACCCCTTGACCCCCAGTCAAGTGCGCTACCAAGCTGCGCCACAACCCGATTCGTTATTCACGATATTGTTTTCAAGGTTTCCCCTGAACACTCGAATAACTATACCGGGCTTTCAACCCCCGCGCAAGCCAGAATCCCCATTTTTAGAAAAAATCTTAAAAATCTTTTTTTTGCAGATTTTCTGCACAGGATCCAGCGCGTGGGGGCCCAGCCCAGCAACACGGCATCAGGCAGACACCCCCGCTACTAGCGGCGGCCGCCCTTACCCTTCTTAGCCTTCGCGCTCTGACGCTCACCCAGGGAGCGGCGCTCACGCACGCGCATCGAAATCTCAATCGGGGTGCCTGTGAAATCAAAGGTCTCACGCAGACGACGCATGATGAAGCGTCGGTAACCCGGATCCAAGAAACCGGTAGTAAAGAGCACGAACTTCGGCGGGCGCGAAGACACCTGAGTACCGAAGAGAATACGCGGCTGCTTGCCACCGCGCAGCGGGTGCGGATGCGCGGCCACAATCTCACCCAGGAATGCGTTCAGGCGGCCGGTCGGAATACGCGAATCCCACGACTCCAGCGAGTGCTCCAGGGCCGGGACCAGCTTGTCCTTGTGCCAACCGGTCTTCGCCGAAATGTTCACGCGAGGCGCCCACTGCACGTGGGCCAGGTCGCGCTCAATCTCGCGCTCAAGCATGTAGCGGCGATCCTCATCGAGGGTATCCCACTTATTGAATGCCAGGACCATCGCACGACCCGAATCAATCACGGTCTGCACGATACGCACGTCCTGCTCAGAGATCGGCTCGGAAACATCCAGCAGCACCACGGCAACCTCAGAGCGCTCCAGAGCAGTCTGAGTACGCAGCGAAGAGTAGAACTCCGCACCCTTAGCCATATGCTGGCGACGGCGAATACCCGCGGTATCCACAAAACGCCAAGGGTAGCCGCCCAGCTCAATAATCTCGTCAATCGGGTCACGAGTCGTACCAGCCAGGTCATTCACCACGGCACGCTCAGAACCAGCCAGCTTATTCAGCAGCGACGACTTACCCACGTTCGGGCGACCCACCAGAGCCACACGACGCGGGCCACCCAGCGCCTCCGGCTGAGCAAACTGCGAGTGCTCCGGCATGACCTCAAGGATCTCGTCCAGAGCATCCGCCAGGCCACGACCGTGCAGACCCGACACCGGGAACGGCTGACCCATACCCAGCGACCAGAGGTTATAAATCTCCGGCTCCAGGTGAGCGTCGTCAATCTTGTTAGCAATCAGAATGATCGGCTTCTTCACGCGGCGCAGCATACGCACAATCTGCTCGTCCGAAGCGGTCACACCCACGCGGGCATCCACCACCAGGACCACAACGTCGGCCTGCTCCACAGCGATCTCAGCCTGCTCAGCAACCTGAGCATCAATACCGCGAGCGTCAGACTCCCAACCACCGGTATCAACCAGGGTGAAGCTCTTACCCAGCCACTCAGCCTTATAGGACACGCGGTCACGAGTCACACCCGGCTTATCCTCAACCACCGCTTCACGGCGGCCCAGAATACGGTTAATGATGGTCGACTTACCCACGTTCGGGCGGCCAACAATCGCCACTACCGGATCAGCGAGCTGCTCTTCCTCTTCCTCAATGTCGAAACCCCAGGCACCCAGCAGGGCGCGGTCCTCTTCATCCAGGTCGTAGTCCTCAAGACCCTCAAGCAGAGCCTGAGCACGCTGGTCAGCGGTCTCATCATCAATCTCAGCGAGGCGCTCAGTAACGTCGTCCTCGCCACCGCCCAGGTACTTATCTTCGTAATCGTCGCGGATAGCGTCCTCAGCCATGCGCATTCCTTTCTCTACCCGCCCCCGCGCCCAACCCATTGGTCAGCACGCGAGCACGGCTCAACGTCTTCTCGGGAGCGGATGCACCACTCCCCCAGCGTTTCGGCGGGGCCTAGCCCGCGCGCTTCGCCTTCAACTGGTCATTCACAGCGTTAATCACTGCAGAGACCGTCGCATTAAAATCAAGATCCGAGCTGTCCACCAGGGTCACACCCTCGGCAGCTTCCATAAAGTTATTGACCTTCGAATCCTTCGCATCACGCTCAGCGATCTGCTTGCTCAAGTCACCCGAAGCGCCGGACTTCTCGGAGTTCTCCAGGCCGCGGCGCGCCATGCGCACCTCTTCAGAAGCAGTCAGCAGGATGCGCGCATCAGCGTCGGGGGCAACTACGGTGGTGATGTCGCGACCCTCAGCGACCATGCCGTTAATAGCGTGGTTAATCATCCAGCGCTGCAGGCCAATCAGGTGCTCACGAACCGCCGGAACCGAAGCCACAGCAGAAACGGCCGAAGAAATGCGCTCGCTACGAATCTCCTCACGGATATCGGTCGAGCCCATCAGAATCTCTTCTTCCTTAATGTTCGTACCGAACACCAGGGGCATCTCCTCGACAGCCTTCGCGATCGCTTCAGCGTCGTTCAGGTCAATGCCAAGTTCCAGCACACGGTAGGTTGCGGCACGGTACATTGCACCGGTGTCCAGGTACGCCAGACCAAAGTGGCGTGCAACTTCCTTAGACACAGACGACTTACCGGAACCGGAGGGACCGTCAATAGCAATCGTCAGTTTAGGGTTCTCGTGCATCAGCACTCCTTCAAATTCGTCTCAAACTTTATGCCGGAAAATACAGCTTTAACTCTACTTCACAACACGCCAACCGCGAGCCGACAAATCGCGGACCAGCGCCTCATGAATAGACGGATTGACCGAGATTTCAGCCATACCCACCGGGGCACCCGTCGAGTGCTCCAGCCGCAAATCCTCAAGGTTCGCGCCCAGCTCACCAATCTCGGCAAGCAAACGAGCCAGCGTGCCGGGGGTGTCGTCCACCAACACCGTCATCTTTGCAAACGCGGCGGGGGCAGTACCGTGCTTACCCGGAATACGGCTCACGCCCGCGTTGCCTTCGCTCATCAGCTGCGCCAAATCCAGGCGAGCGCCGGATGCCGTCGGGTTCTCCAGCGTCGCGATGAGGCGGTTCAGGTCATCACGCACCCCGTAGAGGGTCTTCACAATCGGGTCAGCGTTCGCCGCAAAAATCTGCACCCACAGCGTCGGGTCCGAAGCCGCGATACGCACCGTATCGCGCAAACCCTGACCCGCCAGGGACAGCGCATACAGCGGAGTGTCCTGCAGACTCGAAGCCAACAGCGAGCTCATCGCTTGCGGCACATGAGAGATCAGAGCGACCGTCTGATCATGCTCCTCAACGCTCAGAGAAGTCACAATCGCGCCCAGCTCCACCGCCACAGAACGCACCAGACGCACACACTCGGGGCGAACCGAATCGTGCTCGCAGATAATCCACGGACGCGCCTGGAACAGCTCACCACGAGCAGCCACCGGGCCAGACTTCTCACGCCCAGCCATCGGATGCGAACCCACGTAACGGGACGCATCCGCGCCCGAAGCAAGCACATCAGCCAGCGGCTGCACCTTCACCGAGGCAACATCCGTCACCACAGCGCCGGGGTAGCCCGCCTCCGGTCGAGGCGCGTAGGTGTTCAACGCGCGAGCGCACACGGCACCGGCACTATCCGGAGGCGCAGCCACCACCACCAGCTGCGGGGCGAGGGCGGCGCGTTCCTCCTCCGACAGGGTGGAGATGCTTGTACCGGCACCAATATCCTGCGCCACTGCCTCGGCGGTGGGTGAAATATCTTGGACGTACACGTCCTCGCATCCTGCCGCACGCAACCCCAAACCAATGGAGGCACCCAGCAGACCCGAGCCGATAATGAGCACCGGCCCGGTTAGCGTTGAGTCCATGGGCAGCTCAGATGCGGAAAGCTCAGCGGGCGAGCTCATGACAACTCCTTAGCGTTATTACATGTCCACCGAAGCGAGCAGGTGACCGATCTCGACCTTGGAGAGGTTACGGACGGTGCCCTGCTTCTGCGAACCAATACGAATCGGGCCCATCTCGACACGGACCAGGCGCTCGACCGGGTAGCCGACCGCGTCGAAGAGGCGGCGCACAATGCGGTTCTTACCGGAGTGGATGGTCACCTCAACGAGCACGTGGCCAGGGGTGGAGTCCACCAGCTTGAACTCGTCAACGCGGGTCACGCCGTCTTCCAGGCGAATACCCTTCTTCATGGCTGCGCCGACGCCGGGCTCCATGGGGCCGGGAACCTGCACCAGGTAGGTCTTGGGCACCTCGTAAGAGGGGTGGGTGAGGCGGTTCGCCAGTTCACCGTCGTTGGTCAGCAGCAGCAGACCCTCGGTTTCGACGTCCAGGCGGCCCACGTGGAATACGCGCTCGCTCATGGAGGAACGCAGGAAGTCGGAGATGCAGGGGCGACCTTCGGGGTCTTCCATGGTGGAGACCACGCCGGCGGGCTTGTTGAATGCCATGTAGACGAGCTTGTCGTTGGTCTGAACGGTCATGCCGTCCACTTGCACGGTGACCTTGGAGGGGTCCACGCGCACGCCCAGCTCGGTCACGACTTCACCGTTGACGGTGACGCGGCCTTCGGTAATCATTTCTTCGCAGACGCGGCGGGATGCCACACCGGCCTGGGCAAGCAGCTTCTGCAGGCGTACGCCGTCGTGGTCGTAGAACTCGTAGTGGTCTACCGGGGCGTTGCGGGGGCGGCGGGGGCGGTGCGGGCCAGCGTAGTTGCTGACGCGGTATTCGCCGCGCTCGTTTGCGAAGGCTTCGCCGGAGCGGTAGGGGCGGCCCGGTGCGCGGCGTTCGCGCTTGGGCAGTTCGGTACCGCGGCCTCGGCCGGAACCTGCGCGGCCTGCGCCGAACTTCTTCTCGCCAAACTTCTTGTCACCGAATTTCTTCTCGCCGAAGCCCTTTGCGCCGCCCTTGCCTGCGCCACTCTTCGGTGCGCCGGGACGACCGCCGCGTGCGGATGCGCCCTTAGCGCCGGGCTTACCGCCCTGACCGGGACGAGCAGCGCCGGGACGGCCACCGCGGGAGTTCTGGGGGCGACCGGATGCAGAGCGGCCGCCGCGGGAGGAGTTTCCATATGCCATGGTGTTCTTCTCTTTTCTGTCGTATAGTGCGAACGTTTCAGGAATTTCCCGAACGTTCGTTCGTCTTATTGATTCGTTGTCTTTGTCTTAGTCGTTGCCCTCGGCAAGCACTGCGGCTTCCGTATCATCGGGCAGGAAGGGCGCAAGCGCCGGCAGCTCCTCCAGGGAGTTCAGCCCGAGCTTCGCCAGCAGTAGCTCCGTGGTTTCGTAGAGGGTCGCGCCGCTTCCGGCTTCTCGCCCTGCTTCACGAATCAGCTGCCGTTGCAGCAGCTGACGGATTGCCGCATCCGCATTTACGCCTCGAATGGAGGCTACCCTCGCCCTGGTCACCGGCTGCTGGTAGGCAATGACAGCCAGCGTTTCGTAGGCTGGTTTGCTCAGCGTCGCGCTCTTGGAGCGGGTCACAAAGCGTGCCACCCAGGGGGCGAAGTCGTCGCGGGCGTAGAGTTTCCAGCCTCCGGCGACGTTCCGCAGCTGGAATCCGCGCGGTTCGGGCGCCACTCGGTTTTCGTCTTCTCCGTAGCCGCTTTCTTCGCCGTTGTACTCGCGGTACAGCTGGTCGAGCGCGTGCTCAACAGCGCGTTCGCTGACGATGAGCGCGGCGGAGAGTTCTTTGACGCTCACGGGCGCTTCGGCAACGGCTAGGATTGCTTCGATGGCGCTTTTGACGCCGCCGGGGATTGCCTCGACCTTGGAGAATTCGGCTTCGGCATCGACCGCCACGCTGGGTGCGGTGGAGGGGCCTCCCGCCGGAATCTTTACCGATTTTGTTGCCGGCTCCTTCGACTCACGGGATACAGTTTCCTGCGATTCCTCATAGCTGTCGGAAATGTCGGAACCATCGGAGTCCTCTACCGGTTCAGTGGCTTCAGCCTCCTCAGCTTCTTCGGTAACCTCGGCATCTTCGGTAACCTCAGCCTCCAGAGGAGTTGCCGCTACCTCGTGCTCAGCCGGCTCAGCGTCCGCCTCAGCAGGCTTTGAAATTTCCGCCTCTACCGCCTCTGCCGGCGCCGAGTCAGCCTGTTCCGAATCTTCGTCTGCGTTCGGATCCCAGTAGCCCATGTTCACGATGGCAAGGTCGTCAGGGGTGAATTCACGGTCAAAGCGTGAGCCGTGATTACTCATAATCCTCCTCTACCGGTTCCGTGTTAGCTTCAGATTCGTTCGCAGATTCGTTCGCCTCGGGTGATTCAGGTGCTTCACCAATTTCGTGCGCATCCTGTGTGCCTGCGGTGTCTGTACTTTCTTCGCGGATTACGAATTGTGCGGCGCTCGCGCTCGCACGTACCCGAATGGCTCCGAGCGGTGCGTCCTGTTCCACGTGCAGGGCACCTTCTTTGTAGAGCTCGAGCAGGGCGAGAAAACGAACCACCGCGATTTCTAGGTCGCCGGATCCTTGAACCAGTTCGGCGAAGCTCAGTTCCCGCGCCGCGGTATCGAGCAGGCTGTGCAGAATGTAGTGTTCTTCAGCCGCGATGGTGGTTAGCGGAACGTGCAGGTGCTCGTTGAGTTCTTCAACGATTTCTTCGGGTTCCGGTTCGGGCTCTTTGGGGGTTCGACTCAGCGCTACTGCGGCGATGCGGGCGAACTCTTCGGCACCTCCGGTAAAGACCAGCTCGGGAAGCGCCTGGGCGAACCGTTCTTCAAGGGCTACCGCACGGGGAAAACGCTGCGCTTCTTGCGCCCAGCGTTCAGCAAAAATATCGGCAACTTCGCGGTAGGCGCGATATTGCAGCAGACGGGCGAAAAGCAGGTCGCGTGCCTCCAACAGTGCAACATCCTCTTCGAGAGGTTCACGATGCTGCGGGAGCAGGCGTGCGGTTTTGAGTTCCAGCAGGGTTGCGGCGATGACCAGAAATTCACTGGCTTCGTCGAGTGCGCGTTCGGTGCCTTCAGCGTAGAGGGCGTGCAGGTATGCGAGGAACTCGTCGGTGACCTCTGCGAGCGCCACCTCGGTAATGTCGAGTTTGCGGCGCGAAATCAGGGTCAGTAGAAGATCAAAGGGACCCTCAAAATTACTGAGGGTGAGGGTGAAACCGCGTTCCGGGTTCTGCAGGCCGCGGCCCTCAGTCCGGGCGTTCGCGGCGGTGTCTGCATTCGGTGTCGGTACCCTCACGGCAGCGACGTTCGTGGTCATAAACGACCTATTCTCCTTAGGTTTATTCTCCCCGGCTTTTGTTGGTGCCGTCTCAGATGCGGCTTCTGCTTCGCCTATTTTTCGACGTAAGCAGTGTGCGGGGTCTTTAGAATCCACACAATTATACGCCCTCTGCCGGTGTGACTCAAGGGTGAGAGTCACCTCAGCAGAGGGCGTATAGGTGTGGGGGCTTTAGCGTGCGCCGCCCTTGTAGATCAGTTCGCGTGCCACCTGGCGGTATGCTTCCGCGCCGGGGTGGCTGGAGGCGTAGCTGAGAATCGGCTCAGCGGACACCGATGCGTCCGGGAACTTCACGGTGCGCTTGATGACGGTGTCGAAGACCTTGTCGCCGAATGCGTCCACGATGCGTGCCAGAACTTCCTTGGAGTGGATGGTGCGCGCGTCGAACATGGTGGCAAGTACGCCGGAGATTTCGAGGTCGGGGTTCAGGCGGTCCTGCACCTTCTCGATGGAGTCGACCAGCAGTGCGACGGCGCGCAGTGCGAAGAACTCACAAATCAGCGGAATAATCACGCCCTCGGAGGCGGTCAGCGCGTTGACGGTCAGCAGACCCAGAGACGGCTGGCAGTCGATGAGGATGACGTCGTATTCGTCGCGGACCTTGCGCAGTGCCGAGGCGAGAACCTGCTCGCGAGCCACTTCGTTGACCAGCTGAACTTCAGCTGCGGAGAGGTCAATGTTGGCGGGCAGCAGGTCGATGTTCTCCACGCCGGTGGGCAAGATGACGTCCTTGATGTCGACCTTGCGGTCCATCATGACGTTGTAGACGGTCAGGTCCAGTTCGTGCGGGTTCGCACCGAAACCGGCGGAGAGAGCACCCTGCGGGTCAAAGTCGACCAGCAACACCTTACGGCCGCATTCTGCCAGTGCCGCGCCCAGGTTAATGGTGGAGGTGGTCTTACCCACGCCGCCCTTCTGATTCACCATAGAGATAATGCGGGCGGGACCGTGGCTGCTCAGCGGAGCCGGGTCGGGGTATACGCGCAGGGGTCGACCGGTGGGTCCGAGTTCTTGAGCCTGAGCTTCAGTCAATGGTTCACCTTCATCAATGAATTCGAAGTTTTAAAGTTTAAGCGTTGTCTATAAGGTTACCTCAAGAGCGGCTGTTCCGCGGATTGACGGGGTTTATCCCCGTTCGTGGGCACGCGGATGCGCCATGCGGTACACCTCCATGAGCCCCTCGGGTGTGACCTTGGTGTACACCTGCGTGGTGGCGATGGAAGCGTGCCCGAGCAGTTCTTGCACCACGCGAATATCGGCGCCGCCCTGCAACAGGTGCGTTGCGAAGCTGTGGCGCATGGAGTGCGGTGAGAAGTCGGAGCTGAGCCCGGCGGCTTCGGCGGCTTCTTTGAGGATGAGCCACGCACCTTGGCGTCCGAGTCTGCCGCCTCGTCCGTTGACGAAGAGCGCGGCAGTGCCTTTACCGTGCGCTACGAGGGAGGGGCGGGCACGCACCAGGTAGTCTTGGATTGCTTTTTGGGCGTAGCTACCAATGGGTACGAGCCGTTCTTTGTTTCCCTTACCGAAGAGTCGAACGTAGCCGGGCAAAGTGATCTGGTTGCCGTCTTCATCGGTGAGAGTCCCTTCGAAGTGCACGTCGTCGATATCGGCATTGAGCATTTCGCTCACGCGCGCGCCGGTGGCGTAGAGAAATTCGAGGATGGCTCGGTTGCGTAGCCCGGTTGCGGTTTCACGGTCGGGTACGGCAAGTAGCCGCTGAATGTCTTCGACGCTAACTGCTTTGGGCAGACGCTTGACGTTCTTAGGCGGGGTGACCGGCGCCGCCGGGTCGGTGGGCACGATGAGCGCGGAGACCCAGAAGGCGTGCGCGCCGCGGACTGCCGCCATAGTGCGGGCGATGGAGTTCGGGCCCAGCGGCAGGGGCAGGCTTGGCGCGCCTTCTGCGGTTAGCGTTTCTTGTTCAGGGGCCCCAGCTTTCGACTGCCCGGCACGGCCTTTTCCAGCAGGTCCTTTTCCGGCGCGCCCGTTTCCAGTACCTCGCCCCGATTCGGAAGCGATCATCAGTGCCAGCGATTCTGCGGCTTCTTCCTGTGCTTCCTGAGATTCCTGCGCGTTCTGCTTATTCTTCTCCCCTGCGTCAAATCCGGCAAGGGGCACGGTGGGGGCGGCGAGTTCCCGCATGAAGGAGCGCACCTGCGCGGTGGTGATGCGTTCGGGGTCGATGACGCCGAGGGTCGCCATGTAGGCGCTGTATCGCCGCAGGTCACGCGCGTAGGAGGCGATGGTGTGCTCGCTGCTTCCTCGCTCCACGCGCAGGTGGATGAGGTACTGCTCGTTGGCTCTCTGGAGCGGGGTCTGCGCCTCCTGGTGGGAAGCACCCAGGGCAGAAGAACCCAGCATGGAGGAACCAGCAGAAGAGGGCACGCCGAGCAGACCCGCGCCGCGGGGTGTCTTGCTCACCGTACTTTTTGCCTGCTTCACGCTATCTCCTCTGCCGGTTCTGTTGATATTTGGGCCTCTTGACGTTTGGGTTTGCCGTAGGCGAGACTACTCCCCCGCCCTACGTTCGGTTCTTAGTGGTTGCGGAAGTTCTCCGGCTTTTCGCGGCGCTGTCCCATGTAGGGGTGGAACTCCCAGCCGCCCTCGGCGGGGCGCAGACCTTCAAAGTTGTTCTGCGCCGCCGCGTAGGTGGCGAGTACCGCCTGGATAGCGAGCGCGTTGTGAACCTTTCCGCCCAGTACCAGCTGTACTGCCTCGGCGAGGGGCACCCAGCGGTAGGTCATTTCGGCTTCTTCTTCGGTGCGTTCGCTACGTTCTTCGGCGGGCAGTTCCGAGAGATTACGCGCCAGGTAGACGCGGCCTGCTTCGCTGGTTGCGCCGGGGCTGCTGAAGTAGTCGGTCAGAGCGTTCCAGGTGCCTGCCTGCAGGTCTGCCTCTTCGGCAAGTTCGCGCTGCGCGGCGACCAGGGGGTCTTCACCGTCGATGTCGAGCAGTCCGGCGGGTACTTCCCAGAGGTTCATGCGCACCGGGTGGCGGTACTGGTTGAGCATCAGCAGTTCGTTGTTGTCGTTGAGGACCGCCACGGCGACGGCGCCGGGCATTTCCACGACGTCGCGGGTCAGCACGGTGTTTTCGTTGAGTTCGTACTCTTCAACGGTCGTTTCGATCACGTAGCCGCTGTACTTCACGGTGCGGGTGCGGATGGTGCGTTCGGAGGGTGCATCAATAATCTGCTGGTTGTTGCTCATTCTTTCATTGTAGGCGGCTTCTTAGCCCCGCTACGTTTGGCGCGTCAGGTACAGGCACGGAATAAGGCACGTTTAGGTTTAAACGAAAGCATCCCGCTCTCCCCAGTACGGGGTGAGCGGGATGCTGAACGTTCGTGCCTAGATGTTAGGCGCCGCGGCGCTCCAGAGCAGCCTTAATCAGGCCGGAGAAGAGCGGGTGCGGGCGGGTCGGACGCGAGCGGTACTCGGGGTGTGCCTGAGTTGCCACGTAGTAGGGGTGTGCCTCTGCGGGCAGTTCCACGTACTCAACCAGAGAGGAGTCCGGGGAGGTACCGGAGATGCGCAGGCCTGCTTCTTCAAGCTGCTCGCGGTACTCGTTGTTCACCTCGTAGCGGTGGCGGTGACGCTCTGCAACCTCGGTTGCACCGTACGCCTTAGCAACCTGAGAGCCGGGAACAAGGTTTGCCTCGTACAGGCCCAGGCGCATGGTGCCGCCCAGGTCGCCTGCACCTTCGACGAACTGCTTCTGCTCTTCGATGGTTGCGATGACCGGTACGGAGGTTTCCGGATCGAACTCGGTGGAGGATGCTTCGGACAGGCCCAGTACGTTGCGTGCGTACTCGATGACCATGGACTGCAGGCCGAGGCAGATGCCCAGGGTCGGGATCTTGTGCTCGCGTGCGTACTTGAGGGCGCCGATCTTGCCGTCCAGGCCGCGGATGCCGAAGCCGCCGGGCACGAGGATTGCGTCCATGTTGCGCAGCTGGTGGTCTGCATCTTCGTCGGTTGCGCACAGGTCGGCTGCAACCCACTTGATGTTGACCTTCACGTTGTTTGCGAAGCCGCCGGCGCGCAGAGCCTCGGAGACAGACAGGTATGCGTCGGGCAGGTCGATGTACTTACCGACCAGGCCAACGTTGACCTCTGCTGCGGGGCGGTGCACTGCGTCGAGCAGGCGGTCCCACTGGGTGAAGTCCGGTGCGGGAGCCTCAATGCCGAAGTAGTCGAGGATGTAGTCGTCGAGCTTCTGGCTGTGCAGGGTCTTGGGGATGTCGTAGATGCTGGGTGCGTCGGCGCAGGAGATGACTGCGTCGCTGTCCACGTCGCATGCGTTACCAATCTTGGTACGGTGCGATACGGGGACCTCACGCTCACATCGCAGGATCAGACCGTCAGGCTGGATGCCCAGGCCGCGCAGTGCTGCCACGGAGTGCTGGGTCGGCTTGGTCTTGAGCTCGCCGGAGGGGCCGATGAAGGGCACCAGGGAGACGTGCAGGAAGAAGACGTTCTTGCGGCCAACATCGCGGCGTACCTGGCGTGCTGCCTCCATGAAGGGCAGGGACTCGATATCGCCGACGGTACCACCGATTTCGGTGATGATGATGTCGGGTGCGTTGTCAATTTCCGCTGCGTGACGCATGCGGGCCTTGATTTCGTCGGTAATGTGAGGGATGACCTGGACGGTGTCGCCGAGGTATTCGCCGCGGCGTTCCTTTGCGATGACGGAGGAGTAGACCTGGCCGGTGGTCACGTTAGCGGACTGGTCGAGGTTTTCGTCCAGGAAGCGCTCGTAGTGTCCGATGTCGAGGTCGGTTTCAGCACCGTCGTCGGTGACAAAGACTTCACCGTGCTGGAAGGGGTTCATCGTACCGGGGTCGACGTTCAGGTAGGGGTCGAACTTCTGCATGGTCACAGAGAGGCCACGTGCGCGAAGAAGCTGACCGAGGGAAGAGGCCGACAGGCCCTTACCGAGAGAAGATGCAACGCCGCCGGTCACGAAAATCTGGCGGGTTACCTTGTCGTTAGAGGACGCGTTCAGAGCGTTATTTTTTTCATTCACCACGGAATTCAAGCCTACCATTTTCTTGTCTGCTATCCAAGCAGAGGGTTTTGCCGCGAGAGGATTCTCTCAGGCGGCTTTCCCTCCCCTATTTGTCCTTATCACCACTGTAAACGGAGCTGGGGATTTATTATTCCCGCCGCGCCGTGTAGAAGCAGGTGTAGGAGCATTCACAGAGTATCTCACATCCTCTGGGCTCCATGCGCCGCTATTGGTCACCGGCACGGGCTGTACCGACAACTTTCCGAGGCACGCTCGCGCACTTCTGCCCCTTTGATGGTCTTTAGTGCGAAAGATGCCGCCTTTCGGCGCTTTTGCCAGCACTTTCTTCATGCTTTTCCCTGCCGGTTTGCCGCCGGTTTCAGCGCCCCTGCGGCACTTCTCGACCGGCTGCCAGTAGCTCTCGGGCATGCTCTCGCGCCGATTCTGATTGATCGTGCCCGGAGAGCATTCGCGCCAGTTCCACCACGCGTTCCTCTTCGGAAAGTACCTTGACCTTTGAGAGGGACGCGTCATCGTTTTTCAGCACGAGGATGTGCTGGTCCGCGAAGGCTGCAACCTGCGGCAGGTGGGTGACCACCAGAACCTGCACGTGTCGGGCGAGCATGGCGAGGCGGCGACCGATTTCGATAGCGGCCTTACCGCCCACGCCGGAGTCCACCTCGTCAAAGATGAAGGTGGGTACGGGGTCCACTTCAGCAAGCACTACCTCCAGGGCGAGCATCACGCGGGAGAGCTCACCGCCGGAGGCGCCCTTACCGAGCGGGCGCGGCACGGCGGTTCGGTGCGGCGCCAGCATGAAGGTCACGGTGTCTCGACCGTGTACCGAGAACTTTTCGGCTTCGGCAACTTCCACGACCAGGGAGGCGTTCGGCATGGCAAGAGCGGTGAGCTCTTCGCTGACGGCGTCCGCCAGTTTCTGCGCGGCGGCACGGCGCAGGGCGGTCAGCTCTTCTGCCTGGGCGCCAAGCACCTTGCGTAGCTGTACCAGCTCGGTTTCCAGGGTTTCCTGTCGCTGCGGGTCGTCCACCAGGGTCTCAAGGCGTGCGCGGGATTCTTCGGCCCATTCGAGGACCTCAGCAATATCGGCACCGTACTTGCGGGTGAGGGTCGCCAGCTGGGCGCGGCGAGTCTGCACCTGCGCCAGACGTTCGGGCCCTTCAACATCCAGGGAGGCCATGTAGGAGGACAGATCCGAAGAGATGTCGGTGGCAAGAATCAGCAGCTCGTTGACGCGCGCCGCGAGGGAGGCAAGCTCTTCGTCAGCGTCTGCCTGCGCCTGTAGCGCGGAGCGGCTTGCATCGAGCAGGCTCATGACGCTCTGCTCGTCGCCGGTGGAGTACTCGCTACCGCTGAGCGCTGCGGATGCGGTTGCCGAGGCAATGCGTAGCGCTTCCACGTTCATGAGCTTCACCATTTCGGCTTTGAGCTCTTCTTCTTCCCCGGCCTGCGGATTGACGGCGCTGATTTCTTCGAGGGCACCCTGCAGGGTCTGCGCTTCGAGGGCTCGTGCGCGAGAGTTTTCGCGTACTTCCTTCAGCTCTGCGGCGGCGGCGCGGTATCGCTCGTAGTTTTCGCGGTACTTCTCAAGCAGGTTGGCGAGCTCTTCACCCGCGTACAGGTCGAGGGACTGGCGCTGCTCTGCCGCTGATTTGAGGCGCAACTGATCGGACTGGCCGTGGACTGCAACAAGAGTCTGACCAATCTGAGACAGGGTTCCGATGGGCGCGGAGCAACCTCCAACATGCGCGCGGGAGCGTCCCGAGGCGTTGACGGTGCGTGCCAGAAGCAGCTCGGAGGTCTGTTCGTCGATGTCTTCGGCGGTGCCGCCGGCTTCTTCAGCAAGCTCAAGGGCGCGGTGCCCGTGGGGCAGGCGAATGACTGCTTCGGCGAGGGCGCTCTTGGCGCCGTTGCGCACGCTGGATGCGTCGGATCGGGCGCCCAGGAGCATGCCGAGGGCAGTGACGACCATGGTTTTACCTGCGCCGGTTTCGCCGGTCAGCACGGAGAATCCGGGTTCGAGGGGGAGCCTCGCATCGGTGATGATGCCGAGGTCTCGAATATGGATTTCCTCAATCACGAACGTTCATTCCTTTTCTTTAGTGCTTCTCGGTATCCTGCGGGCCGCGCCAGCCACGGATCGGAAGCTCAAATTTACGCACCAGTCGCTCTGAGAAGGGAGCCGGGTGGATACGGGCGAGCAGCACCGACTTTTCGGAGCGTCTCACCTCAATACGGGAGCCGGGGTCCAGCTCTACGGTTCGGCGGCCATCGCACCAGAGCACGCCGGAAGCGCCGTTTCCGGGCATCATTTCTACCGCCAGAGTGGAGGTCGGCGCTGCTACCAGCGGGCGTGCGAAGAGCGCGTGAGCCGAGAGGGGCACCATGAGAATTGCTTCAACTTCGGGCCAGACGACCGGGCCGCCGCCGGAGAAAGCGTAGGCGGTCGAGCCGGTGGGGGTTCCCATGACCACGCCGTCGCATCCGAAGCTGCTGAGCGGGCGGCAGTCCACCTCGATAATGACTTCAATCATTTTTTCGCGGTTGCCCTTTTCGACGCTGGCTTCGTTCAGCGCCCAGTCGCTGTGCACGCGCTTGCCGTCGTTCCAGACTTCCACGTCGATTGCCATGCGTTCTTCAACGGTGTATTCGTTGTTGACGATGCAGCGAACGGTTTCGGTCAGGTCGCTCTCTTCAGATTCGGCGAGGAATCCGACGTGTCCCAGGTTCACGCCAATGAGCGGAACGCTGGTTCGGCGTACCATTTCTGCGGCGCGAAGAATCGAACCGTCACCACCGAGTACCACGCCGAGTTCAATATCGATGAGCGCCACGGATTCATGGACGACCTGCACGGGGACGGGCTCGTCCCAGTTTTCGCTCAGGGTTTCCAGATCGGAGCGAGTCATGACGGGTGCGAGTCCCTCTTCGTAGAGCTGGGTGCATGCCTGTCGGGCGGCATCTCGTGCTTCTTTGCGCCCCACATGGGCGAAGACGAGAATCTTACGGTGACGTTGTTCCACCGAGTCTTCAAAACCATGACGTTCGAAACTGTGGTATTCGGAACTATGACGCGCACCTGCGGCAACTACCTGTGCGGTTGCTTCCTGCGGTGCGTGGCTTTCGTGTTCTGCCATAACGACTCTCTCCCATCGGGTGTTGAGATCGGGATGTTGAGATGGTGTATCTACACCTATCATACCGAATATGTTCTCGAAGATTTTCTAAAGAGCTATATTTTTAGAAAATTATTTCGAATAGCGTACGGCTGGGGTATCTCTAAAATACCTGTAAAAATACCTGCGAATAGCGCGGCAGCCTGAGAAAGCCCCGCCCTCAACGCGTCCTGCGTTACCGAGCGGTTTCTCTCAGACTGCCTTAGCACTATTTATTTTCGGCACTATATTTACTTTCGACACCGTTGAATAGGGAGTTGTAAAAAAGTTCCCTTAGCCTGCACAGCAAGATAATTTCGAAACATCTTTGTCAAAAGTTAGGACAGCCAGCTTCAATCCTTCTGCCATTGTTAGATATGGAGCCATCGTTTCTCTCAGATCTCCAACAGTTAAACCGAATTTCACAGCTAATGTTGCTGCATAAATTACGTCTCCTGCGTTTTCTGCCACTACATGCGCCCCTAACACTTTCAATGTTTTCGCGTCTGCCACTAATTTGAAAACACCTGTTGTTTCCCGATTAACGAGCGCTCTTGGAACAGCATCCAACGGCAATACCGATGTTTTCACTTCATATCCTTTTTCTTTTGCCTGTTGCTCCGTTAAACCAACCGTTGCAATCGATGGAGAAGTAAACGTAACGCCTGGAACCACTTCTAAATTGACCTTTTGATTTAGTCCTCCGATTGCATTACGAGCAGCAAGTCCACCTTCATAAGCAGCTACATAAACAAATTGGGGACCGAGAGTGACATCTCCAGCTGAATAAATTCGGGAATTGGTCGTTTTAAGATAATCATCAATGACAATTTCACCACGGGAACCAACTTCAACGCCTGCTGCATGTAAGTTTAATGATTCTGTATTTGGTTTTCTTCCAGTGGCAATTAGCAATTGTTCTGCTTCAATAATTCGCTTTTTACCATTTATCTCAACATGAACTTTTTTAATGTCTCCATCTTGCTCAACTCGTTCATAGGTTGCACCTGTTACTAAATTAATTCCCTGTTCTATTAAGGCCTTAGTAATGGCTTCTGAAATTTCAGGATCGTATTCTTTTAATAGACGCTCGCTTCTTTGAATCAAAGTGACTTCTGACCCGAGGTTATGAAATAGTTGTCCTAATTCCATGCCGATATATCCTGAACCAATTACGGTAAGACGATTTGGAACCTTCTTTAATTCCAATAAGCTAGTGCTTGTTAAATAATCTACTTCATCTAATCCGGGAATATTAGGTGCAGTTGAAGAAGCACCTGTAGCTATTAAAAATCTTTTGGCTGTGATTTGATTGCCATTTACTTCAACTGTATTTTCATTTACGAATTTTGCTTCACCTTTTATTAATTCAAAACCATAATCATCAATTAAATTCACATATTTTTCATTTCGCATCTCGGTTACTAAATCATTCTTTTGTTTTACTAATGGCGCTAAATCAACACTTGAAGCCGAAGTGTGTAATCCCACAAATGGATTATTTTTTGCTAGATGATTGATTTCCCCTGCTCTTAATAAGGTCTTAGAAGGAACGCATCCGACATTAACGCAAGTTCCACCCACCGTTCCACGCTCAATCATAGCCACTTTTGCGTTCAAAGTAACGGCTTCAATGGCAGATGAAAAGGCAGCTCCACCAGAACCGATGATGATGTAATCATAATCATAGTTACCTTCATCATTTAAACTTACATCTGTCCTTTTTTCCGATTGCACTTGTATTTCTTCTGCTTCGCCCGGGTGATAATTTGCGTCAGCAATCGCCTTTATTGCACTTTCAACCTCAATATCATCGGGCAGTTCAAATACTGCTTCACCACGACGATAACTAGACTCAATATTTTTAGCACCTATCTTTTCAAGTGCTGATTCTACGTGTTTTTCACAACCCGTACAAGTCATTCCTGAAATGTTTACCTTAAATTTATTCATAAAAAAGCTCCTTTCGTTTGTTAATGTTTCTATTATAACATAGTTTCAATTCGTTTTAAATCCTCTATTTGTTTTTGCACTTCCTTTTGTTTTTTAGAAACAAATTCGAACATATCTTGACAACGAACTTCATCTTTATCTACAACACCAAGTAATTTATAAATCTCACTTAAAGAGAAACCAAGTTCCTGTATTCGTTTATTAAACCCAACACGCTTAACGTCATCATATGAATATATCCGATAACCAGCTTCCGTTCGGTGAGGTTCTTGTAATAAATTTTTTCGCTCGTAATATCTGATCGTTTCTTTATTAACTCCACATTTATCTGCAAACTCACTAATGCGATAAATCATCTTATTTCACCCCCTGAATATTATAAACCATGTACCATAGTACACGGTCAAGTAAATTGGACTATTTTATTTTTTCCCAAAGTATCACTCGTATGTGATTGATACTTTTATATAATACTATTGATTATCCTAACATCCCACCAGAAAATCCGATTTAAACACCAGTTGTTTTTAAACTATTAAGAAAGTAATTCCACTATATATTCCGAAGACCCTTTATTTTTTGCACCATAGGAAGTACTCTACGTTGCCGTCCTGTCCGGGGAGCGGGCTGGGTTCCATACCCATCACACGCAATCCGTGGCTGACCGCAGATGCCTGAACTTTTTCTACTGCTTCACGGCGGGCGGATTCTTCGTGCACCACTCCCCCACGTCCGATGCGATGCTTGCCGACCTCGAACTGCGGCTTGACCATGAGCACCAGGTCGCCGCCGGTTTCGGTGGCGTTCGCTAGCGCCTCCATAACCAGGGTCAGCGAGATGAACGAGAGGTCAGAAACCGTCAGTTCGACCTGCCCACCAATGTCTTCGGGCTTCATATAGCGAACGTTGAGTCCTTCGTACACGCCGACTCGCGGTTCTTCGCGTAGCGCGTCCACGAGCTGCCCGTGTCCTACGTCAACGGCGGCTACGTGGGCGGCTCCTCGACGAAGCAACACGTCGGTAAAGCCTCCGGTGGATGCTCCCGCGTCCAGGCAACGCTTGCCTTCTACCTCGATATCGGGGAACGCGTCGAGGGCACCGGCGAGCTTGTGCCCTGCGCGGCTGACGTATTCGGTCAGCTCGCTCTGGCGCACGTAGAGGGTGTCCTCCGGGCCCACGAGCATGGACGCTTTGCGCGCAACCTTGCCGTTGACTTGCACGTCCCTTGCCGCGATGAGTTTTGCGGCGAGGGTTCGGGAACTCACGAATCCGGCTTCGACCAGGTATTTATCGAGGCGCACGGTGTCCTTGTCTTCTTTCTGTCGTCGTCTGGTGATGTCATCGTCTGGTGACGGGTTATCTAGTGTCACCTCAGAGCATTGCTGTTCTGAGGTGACACCGCCGCGAACTAGGAGAGGTTTTCGAGGTCTTTCTCCAGCTGCTCACTCATCGTTTCGAGGCGCTTGACGCGCTCTACGGGATCCATGGCGAGGGTCGCCGCGAGTTGGCGCTCGAATTCTGCATCAAGCTCAGCGGTTTCCTCTGCCGTGCTATTAGTCTCCGGTTCTTTAGGCACCGGGGATCCCCTGGATGTTGGGGCGTGCGCCCTGTTCGGGGTTTGCCGCCCACCATGCCGCGCAGGCTACACGCCATGCTTCGGCTTCGCTCTCGCTGCCCGCGAATGCTTCGGTGTCTTCAATCTCGGGGCCGGTCAGGCTCAGGTTTTCACCGCGAACTCGGGCCTGCCAGGTGGGGCCGGTTGCGGTGACTTCATAGCCTTCGTAGAGCACCTCAATTTCGGGGTAGGGTGCGAAGAAGTCCTCGAGGGTGCGCAGAATATAGGTCGGACGCTGGTTCGGCACGGCCTCGATGACGTCCTGGTAGGTCTGTACGCCGGTTAGGACGAGGGCGCCGTCCATCTTTGCGTTGTTGGCGCCGAGAATGTCGGTGTCCAGGCGGTCGCCCACGATAACGGGGCGGCTGGAGTTCACTGCCTTTGCTGCAGTGTGGAAGATGGGTGCTTCGGGCTTGCCCGCGACGAGCGGGGTGCGGCGGGTTGCACTTGCCACGGCTGCTACGAGGGTGCCGTTACCGGGTGCCTGGCCTCGTTCCTTGGGGATGCTCTGGTCGGTGTTGGTGGCAATCCAGAGGATGTCGGGGTTTGCGAGGGTGTAGGCGGCTTCCGCCAGGTCTTCCCAGCCGATCTTGGGGTCGAAACCCTGGATGACGGCTACGGGGCCTTCTTCTTCCTTGCGTACGGTTTCGAGGCCTACCGCACGAACGCAGTCGGCGAGTGCTTCGGTACCGGTGATGAGCACTTTGGAGTCTGCGGGTACGTGCTGTGCGAGCAGTGCGGCGCCTGCCTGTGCGGAGCTGACGACTCGTTCTGCTCGGGTGTGCACACCCAGTTCACGCAGGTGCTCTGCTACAGATTCTACAGAGCGCGATGCATTGTTGGTGACGAAGATGACCGGTACATTGAGTTCTTCTTCGGCGCGGTTGAGCGCTTCGGGTGCGCCTTCGATGGCGAAGGGACCCGCGTAGACTACGCCGTCCAGATCGGAGAGGAGGGCATCGTAGCGGGATAGGAGTACGTTCGTGGTCATAGAGTGTTCCTCTCGGGGGCTCTGGCGGTTGTCGCTATTAATCGTACCTGTTAGACACTCTAGCGTTGGTGCCTTCGGGCGATTATATGGAAAACCGCTGGACGCGCTCCCCTGCTTGGGTGTGGCGTCCAGCGGTTTCACGCTGACACTTAGGTCACGTATTTAGAATTCTTAGATTCTCTGCAGTCTTATTCTGCGGAGGTTTCTTCTGCTTCTTCAGTCTTGGGAGCTTCGGTCTTCTCGTCCTCAGCTACTTCTTCTGCAGTTTCGATTGCTTCCTCTTCTGCGGAAGCTTCAGCGGTCTCTTCAGCTTCTTCTGCGGTCTCAGTGAGTTCTACGGACTTCTCTTCCTGCTCGAAGAGGCCAGCTTCACCGAACATGTCGAAGATTTCGGGTTCTGCGAAATTGCCCTGGCCCAGTGCTGCTTCTGCCATGAATGCGAGGCGTGCCCAGCGTTCTGCTTCCTGGTTACGGCCTGCGTTAGCCAGCGCGTCGGAGTATGCGCTGAACAGGCGGGGGCTGTACTCGAAGGCACGCTTGGGGTTCAGCTGAGGAATCTGCAGTGCTACGACAGCCTCTGACTTCTTGCCCTGATCGCTAAGGATGCCGGATTCAACGATGGCAAGCTCTACGCGCACGTTGGCGGGCAGTTCTTCCTTCTTGAATTCTGCAATCATTTCCATTGCCTTGGGCAGACGGCCGAGCGCACGTTCGCAGTCCACCAGCAGTGCCAGGTGGTCTACGGAGCCGCTAATACGGCGGTGGGTGCGCAGTTCGCGCAGTGCCAGTTCGAAGTCTTCTGCCACGTATGCGGCGACGCCAACAGCTTCGCGTACTGCGGCAATACGGCCTGCACTGCGGGATGCAGCAACGGCGTGTTCCAGCGCGAATTCGGGATCGATGTCGAGGTAGCGACCAGCCATGGCGAGGTGCTTTGCGACGGTTTCTGCGTTGCGAGGTTCCAGGGCGCGCAGCTGACGGAAGGTCGCGCCGTCCAGCTCGCGACCGGTGATGTCATCGTCAATTTCCGGCGCCTTGGGCTTTGCGGGGCGATAGCCTGCACGGCCACCGATGCTGCGTACTTCTTCGCGAGGTGCTTCTGCCTCGGGACCGTTGGAGCGAGGTGCCTTGGATCGGGAGTCGGAGCGACGGCCGTCGAACTTCTTGCCTCCGCGGTCGTTACGCTTGAAACCGCCCTTGCCGCCAAAGTTCTTGCCGCCCTTCTTGGAGCGGAAGTCCTTTCCTCCGCTGTTCTTGCGGTGCTGGCGGGGGCCGGAGCCGTTAGACTCGTGACGGGGGGTCTCAGACATGAATCTCCTTGGGAGGTATCCGCCAGTGTGGGCGGGTAGGGTATGCAGTCGATTCGGGCGAACCGCTGCCTGAGGCATCAACTCTATGAGGGGTGTTTTAGATACACCCGCTAATGCCTAAACATAAGCCATACCATTCTAGTATAGAGAGCACCTTCCGTGCACCCGTACTGATGGGATGTTAAAGACAAATGGGGAGGCCTAACGACCTCCCCAAACAAAAATAGCCCCGGCGAAGCCGGGGCTATTGAATAATAAAGCGGCAATAACCTACTCTCCCACACCCACAAAAGTGCAGTACCATCGGCGCGAAGAGTCTTA
>NZ_KV810754.1:0-418 GCF_001812895.1 Rothia sp. HMSC069C04 | reverse complement strand
TGCCATAGGTTAGTGTCTTTGGTCGTAGTTAAAAGCCATGGCAGAAGACGCTAAACCATGACACAAATTCTGCAGAAGCGGCGCCTCCGCGGGCACAAAGATATTTGATGCATAAAACATTGAGTAGCCCGAATAATGACCAATCACCGCCACCACCCTCAAAAGAATGCAAACGACCGCAAACATGCGGTAGGGTGGTAACTGTAGTGTTCCACAGCGCATTGATGCGCTTGATGGGCGCGCTACGGGGCTGTTTTCTTCCGGCAGTCAATGAGGCCCGTGAATAACGGCCCGACATGCACATATATCACACTGTCACCGACGATAGGAGCGTATCTTCTATGGATTCGACCATTTTCAACCGCCGTACCTTGCTGGGCGGCGGCGCACTTGCGGGCCTGGGGGCCCTGCTTGCGGC
>NZ_KV810753.1:0-203 GCF_001812895.1 Rothia sp. HMSC069C04 | reverse complement strand
GCGACCGATAATGTTCTCAAAACTTTGCCCCACAGACCCCTTGTAAGAGTTGTACTTGCGGTAAGCCCTCTCACGGCGTATACCGCAACGCAACCCCATCTGACGCATCATCTTCAAAACCGTCTTATCGGCAATGCGCACCCCCTCCTCAGCACGCAGACACATGGCCACCTGCCTGTGACCGCACCCGTTAGGGGTACGCG
>NZ_KV810752.1:0-573 GCF_001812895.1 Rothia sp. HMSC069C04 | reverse complement strand
CGCTCGTTCTCAATCCTGAACCGCACAATCGCCATCAGACGATAATTCTTGTGAATAATCGGGCAGAAGGCGGCAATGAGTTTTCCGGATTTACTGTAGAAAGACACAAGATCCTGGTCGTCTGTAGAGGTTGCCTCGTAGTATTCAATGCCGTCAATAGCGTTGAAGGGATAGACGGTCGTGCGTGCTGACCACATGCGCTGCTCAACGCCTTCAGGGGAAATCTTCACGTAGGCAACGTGCACATACCAGGCATACATCATGAGCCCGATTGACAGAAATATCCCAAGGAGTTCATAAAAGGCACCTGGAGACCCCTCGTCTATAAGATGAGCAAAGAGATAGAGGCACGGAAATCCAGGAGTAAATATTGTCAGGAGAGCCTCTGCCTGATTGACTCGCCGGATGTATGCGCCTTGGCGGCGGCGCTCTATATCCTTCCAGCGCTGAATCTCATAGTTGATAATGATGTAGAGTGTCCCGGTTACCGAGATGAAGGCCATAATGCCCCAGATAATAATCAGGAAAATGCGCATGACGGGTTCTCGTTTCGTGTGGTTGGTGAATAGGAAG
>NZ_KV810751.1:0-285 GCF_001812895.1 Rothia sp. HMSC069C04 | reverse complement strand
TGCAAGGCTCGGGTGAAGACTGGGCGACCATTCACCGCGGGTGATGGCGGCACTCAGGTGAGTAGCCGTCGGCATGCAGAAAGCCCCTGGGCTGAGAGGTCATCTCTCAGCCCAGAGGCTTTCTCTATACGATGCTACATATCAACGTCGGCAAGGCCAGTAACCTTCTCCAGATCTTTGAAATAAGAAATTGTCATACCCCTCTTATCAAGCGCGTCCACCTGCGCCACATCACCCGGATTATCCATATTAGGCCAACGCTCGTTCTCAATCCTGAACCGCACA
>NZ_KV810750.1:0-533 GCF_001812895.1 Rothia sp. HMSC069C04 | reverse complement strand
CTCGTTTCGTGTGGTTGGTGAATAGGAAGAGCACATGGCCCCACCCAAACTAGGCGGCGGCGCCTCCAGAAGATACGGTTGAGGGGCGCTCGCAGGCACGGCGACTGCCGCATGCACGAACGCCCCCACCCGTCACATCATTGGTTACTAGATCAGACGACCGGTCTACTTGTCGTCGTCTACAGGGTAGAGCCAGCCGCCGTATGCGCAGTAACGCTTACCGTCCTTCTCGGTGTAGTAGGCGCCAACAAATTCCTTGCTCTCACACTTCTGAATTGCTTCCTGGGCTCGTTGCTTAAGCCTTGCATCCCTCTGAGCGCGCACATTGTTACCCAGAACGAAGGCGACCATCGCAACCGCAACCAGCACGAGCGAAACGATAGCCATGACCTTGCCCTTGCCGGTGCCGCGCTTGACCATGACCAGGGCAATAATTGCGAAAATAACGGTCGGGATTGCGGTAAATGCGCCCAGAATAATGAAGCCGGTCAGGGCGGAAATAATGCCCAGGACCAGTGCGGTTACTGCCGCCC
>NZ_KV810749.1:0-630 GCF_001812895.1 Rothia sp. HMSC069C04 | reverse complement strand
TATTTAATGCGTCCAAGTTTCGGGGCGCAGTTCACTCTCGGCCGCGGGGGCTTTATTTTTAGTTTATGAGGTTGTTATTCTTTGATTTCTTCAAAGCGGGTCGTATCAAAATCCCGATCTTTTTTAGTGGATAAGTTTAATACGTGGAATAGGTACTTTTTTCCAGGCTGTGCGGTTTTAACATATTCGGAAATCTTCCATCCCTCGGGAGCTGCGTACATCGTGAGAGTGCCGCATTCCTCCGTCTCGAAGACGCCTTTTAACCCGGTGTCAGTCATTCCACTAACATCCGTGCCGCGACGCTCTTGCGCATATGCCTTCGTTACGGTGCAGGTGGCAGTGATACCGTCGCTGTCATCGCGTGCATTTTGAGGAATGACAAAAAGTATATATGCGCTCAGCAGAGTTAAAGCAATTACTAGAATTCTTTCCTGCAATTTACGATTAACTTCCATTGATTCCCTCATTTCTTGATCGATTTACATGTCGACGTCGGCAAGGCCAGTAACCTTCCCCAGATTCTCAAAGTAGCGCATCGTCTTCCCGGCACAATCCAAACGGTTCACCTGAGCCACATCATCCGGGGTGTCCATGTCAGGCCAACGCTCGTTCTCAATCCTGAACCGCACA
>NZ_KV810748.1:0-576 GCF_001812895.1 Rothia sp. HMSC069C04 | reverse complement strand
CGCTCGTTCTCAATCCTGAACCGCACAATCGCCAAAAGCCGGTAATTTTTATAAGGCAACGGGCTAAACAGGGCAATCTGGGTGCCTGACTTGGCGTAGAACCCCACCATGTCATCGTCTTCATAATTCGATGCCTTGTAGAACACGACGCGGTTAATCGCGGTGAAAGGGTAGCGGGTCGGGTTGGAGAACCAAATGCGCTGCTCGACGCCTTCGGAAGAAATCTTCACGTAGGCAACGTGCACATACCGCAAGTATGCGGCAAATATCGCTGATACTAACAAGGCCGTTATGTCAATCGTTATACTTGCTGATTCAGGGTCAAAAAATATATGACCTGCAAACATAGCACACGGAAAAACGGGGGTAAATATCGTAATGAGAGCTTCGAGCCGAGTAACCCGTCGAATATAGATACCCTCACGTTGCCGTTGCTTATCTTTCCAGCGCTGCACCTCGTAATTAATGAGGACGTAAAACGTCGCAACTGTTGTGAACGCAGCGAAGATACCCCAGAAGATAATCAGGAAAGTGCGCATGGTGGGTTCTCGTTTCGTGTGGTTGGTGAATAGGAAG
>NZ_KV810747.1:0-833 GCF_001812895.1 Rothia sp. HMSC069C04 | reverse complement strand
CAGGGTGTGGTGTACCGCCGTAAGGCGTAATTTACCGTAAGCGGTAATTTTAAGGGCTGATTCACAGCGTAGTAGCCCTGTACTATGAAACAAGCGGCTGGAATATAGCCAACCGTTCTCGCGGTGTTGAGTTTAAGGAGTGAACTACAGTGAATATTCTTTTGATTGACGGCGGTAAAGCATTCGCCCACTCGGCGGGTCGCCTGAACCACACCCTGCATCAAGTAGCCCGTGATACGTTATCGGCGCTCGGTCATCATGTGCGAGAAACTGTGATTGACGACGGGTACGATATTCACCAGGAAGTAGAAAAATTCCAGTGGATGGATGCGGTCATCTGGCAGATGCCCGGTTGGTGGATGCACGAGCCGTGGACCGTGAAAAAATATATGGACGAGGTGTTTACCGCGGGCGCGGGTACCCTGTACGCTAATGATGGTCGCCACAGGGTCAGCCCCACTGAAGGATACGGCACGGGCGGTCTTCTTCAGGGTCGTCGGCATATGCTGTCGCTGACGTGGAACGCGCCTCGCGAAGCTTTTACCCGGGAGGGCGACTTCTTTGAGGGACTCGGGGTAGATGCCCTCTATATGCACTTTCATAAGGCCCATGAGTTCATGGGTACTACCCAGTTGCCCACCTTTATTTGCTATGACGTGATTAAAAATCCGCAGGTCGAACAGTATCTCGCTGACTATACTGCCCACCTCAACGAGGTCTTCGGTCAGGCGTAAGGGTTTTAAGCCTGCATGCCTTCATAAGCATGTCTGAGGTGGATGCGGCAAACCGCCCGGTGCCGTCGAGCTTCACGCTGCGGGCGCATCAGGGTGTGG